>NZ_JBJUSF010000020.1:0-41296 GCF_046098195.1 Streptococcus sp. ST14 | reverse complement strand
TTGTCGTTAAAAACATTGTACCGTAAAAGGACTGTTATATGGCCTTTTTACTTTTACACAATTATACGGACTTTATCCGATTTTGCGGAGTTTTTGAATGAAGTGTTGAAAGATTTAGGGATTCAATTCTCTTTACAATTACATGGTAAAAATTATTATCTTCAGCATAATTTTCACGATGTTGTTTTGTCAATAAATGATATTAGTGAGGGTGAAAAAAATCTATTAGCTTTGTTATTTTTTTATTTTGAGTTGTATTCTGATAAAGAACAATTACAAATAAAAGAAACAATTGAGTTAATTGTTGTTGATGACCCGATATCTAGTTTAGATGAATCGAATAGATTTTATGTACTAGAAATTATAAAAAGGATTTTTGAAGAAGACCAACCACAAGTTTTTATCTTTACTCATTCTTGGAATGATTTCAGTAGCTTAGGCTACCGTTTGAATGATGAAAATGTTTATTCGTTATTTGAAGTGTACAAAAAAGAAACGAGCGAGGTTAGGAAAATTCATGAAAATTTACCTCCTTATAAACTACTATTCAAAGAAATTATAGAGGTAAGTAGAAAAAATTATTCAGAAGAGCTTACTGAAGCCGAAAGATATCATACTGCTAATAGCATGAGAAGAGTTTTTGAAGAATTTTTATATTTTAAAAAGCCAAATCTATTACCTCAACGTAGTAATCATTCAGCAATTGAAGAATTTTATATGAAAGCAACTGGTGAACCACTTAGTAATAACTATCGCAGGAAATTAGGTGAGTTACTAAGTTTTATAAATGTGCTTTCGCACACGCCTTATCGTTCAGATGCTGTGATTGCGAATGCAAAATTTTTGATGAATCTCATTCAGAAACTTGATAAAGTACATTATGATTCGATGATTTCTTAAAAAATATAATTAATAAAATGAAAGAAAAAGAAGGATAGGAAGTAAGTTATGAAATTACAAGAAGTAAGAAATATGTTAGGGAATGATTTTGAAGCCATTATTTCTGAGTTTGAAAGAGAAGGAATTGTATTTGAGTATCAATTCAGCTCTCTATATTCGATGTTTTGCAAGAAGTACACATATCAACTAGTTAAATTATTGGAGAAAGAAACTCAATTAGAAGTATCCTATGGCTATGCAGTTCCATATTTCTATTATTTCGATACTAATAGATTTGACCGTTCTGAGGCTACCAGAATTGCTAAAAAGTATCAAATAGATAAAGGAAATATGTAATAAAATAGTTTTTGGAACGGTTAATAAGATTTTCACATATATAAGAATGTTGATTTGTCAGCATTCTTTTTTATTTCAAATGTATTCTCGGAATTAGAACTTGGGGGTTATTAAACTCTTGATTTTTTCCATCAGCTATGGTATCCTTTTTGTTAGTTAATAAACTTACAAAAAGGAGAACAAATGTTTTCACCCACTAAATTAAAAGAAAAAAGAGAAAGTCAAGGGTTATCGCAATCACAACTTGCATCCAGTTTGGGAATCAGTAGAGCCTCATACTTTAATTGGGAATCAGGTAAAACAAAACCGAATCAAAATAATCTAAGTAAGTTGAGCCAGATTTTAACTGTCGACCCTCGCTATTTTGAATCAGAGTATGAAATAGTTGAAACTTATCTCAAGCTAACGGAAAAGAATCAAAAAGCGACACTTCATTATGCTACAGAATTGTTGAACAAACAGAATGAGAAGGTTGTAGACATTCCTGAGCGTTTTGCTTATAAGGTCTACGAAAAATTATCAGCTGGTACAGGAACAGCTTATTTTGATGATGGTAATTACGATACAGTTTACTTTAATCACCAATTTGATTATGACTTTGCATCATGGGTGTTTGGTAATTCGATGGAACCAACATATGAAAATGGTTCTGTAGCCCTTATTAAGCAAACAGGATTTGATTATGATGGAGCTATCTATGCCATAGATTGGGATGGTCAAACCTATATCAAGAAAGTGTATCGTGAAGAAAATGGGCTACGTTTAGTTTCACTCAATCGGAACTATTCAGATAAGTTTGCGCCTTATGATGAGAATCCTCGTATCATAGGGAAAATTGTTGGAAACTTTATGCCTTTAGAGGACTGAGTATGACTTGGTTTGATTATAGTCTCGAACCTAAAAGCGATATTGCCTTTATTGATATGAAATCTTTTTATGCAAGTGTGGAGTGTGTAGATAGAGGCCTGCATCCACTTAAGACTTCACTTTGTGTTATGAGTCGAGCAGATAATTCTGCTGGGTTAATCCTTGCTTCCTCTCCTATGTTTAAGAAGGTATTTGGGAAATCAAATGTTGGACGTTCCTATGATTTACCATTTGATGTAAAGACTAGAAAGTTCTCTTACTATAATGCTAGAAAACAAGGTTTGCCGACAACGATAGACTATGTCCGTTATATAGAGGACTGGGCAAAATCAACAGTGATTGTTCCTCCGAGAATGGATACTTATATTGCAGTCAATATGGAGATTCAAAAAATCTTTCAAGATTTTGCAGCACCAGAAGATATTTATCCCTACTCAATTGATGAAGGATTTATAGATTTAACCAGTTCATTAAATTATTTTGTGCCTGATAAAAGTATTAGTCGAAAAGATAAGTTAGACATCATCTCAGCTGCTATTCAAAAAAAGATTTGGAGAAAAACAGGAATCTATTCAACGGTAGGTATGTCTAATGCCAATCCCTTATTAGCTAAGTTAGCACTTGATAATGAGGCTAAAAAAACTCCGACAATGAGAGCCAATTGGTCCTATGAAGATATTGAAAAGAAAGTATGGTCTATCCCTAAAATGACAGATTTCTGGGGAATTGGGAATCGGATGGAGAAGAGATTACATAGTTTAGGCATCTTTTCGATTAAAGAATTGGCTAAGGCTAATCCTGACTTGATTAAAAAAGAGCTTGGGATTATGGGACTAGAGTTATGGTTTCATGCTAATGGGATTGATGAAAGTAATGTTCATAAACCTTATAAGCCAAAGTCAAAAGGGATAGGGAACTCTCAAGTTTTACCTAGAGATTATGTCAAACAAAGAGATATTGAGATCATACTTCGTGAGATGGCAGAACAAGTTGCTGTTAGATTGAGAAGAGCTGGTAAGAAAGCAACTGTGGTTTCTATACACTTAGGGTATTCTAAAGTGGAACAGAAACGATCTATTCATACTCAAATGAAGATTGAACCAACTAATCAAACAGCACTACTGACAAACTATGTTTTAAAGTTATTTCACACTAAATATACTTCAGGAGCTATCAGAAGTGTTGCAGTGAGCTATTCAGGTTTAGTAGATGAATCATTTGGATTGATTTCATTATTTGATGATGTTGAGAAAATAGAAAAAGAAGAAAGGCTCCAGTCCGCAATCGATGCTATTCGAACAGAATTTGGTTTTACTTCACTATTGAAAGGGAATGCCCTGGATCAAGCTTCTAGAACAATCGCAAGAAGTAAACTCATTGGTGGTCATTCAGCTGGAGGATTAGATGGACTAAAATGATGAATCGTTCTTATTTACCTTTTTTGTCTGCAAGAGAGTATCAAGACCGTGGGATGGCTAAGTGGATGGGATTCTTTTTGTCAGAACATTCCAGTTCTCTTTGGGAAGAAAAAAATAGAGAAGACATCTCCATTTTCCTATCAATGGAAGAGAAAGTTCTATTTGTTCGTCAACTTTATACGAATGTATTCCCAGCAACTTTTGTTTGTAAGCTCTCAAATAGAAGAAAAGTAGTATCGGGTATTGTTAAAGAGATTGGGAGAGAGTCTATATCCATTAAATCAGACTCTGGTTTTCTTCGATTAAGATGGGGAGATATACTCGATATACAGATAGAAGGGGTAGATTTATATGAATCGTAAAGAATTATATGATGATAAATTACAGCTAGATTATTTTTCTGATTCTTATTTAAGGTTTGAGTCAGATTTTTACAAGTATTCTGCTTTAGATATACCATTGACATTTATCACTGATGATATTTTACGCACCATGGCTATGTCTCAGAAACATTATTTTAAATTAAACAAAAGCAAATCTTTAGACAATCGTGATCATTACTTTGTTTTTTCTATCAAGATGAACAAAGATAGTAGTGGGATTAGGCAGTATGAATATCAGAGACATTGTTTTAATTTGTAAGAGTCCGATAGGGCTCTTTTTTCTGTGATAATTTTATCAAAAAGTATTTGTTATACTTTTTTTAATTTAGATTTATCTAGGGGGTTTGGGGGCGTGCCACCACATTTTCATATCGTTTGTTTTTTAAACCGTGAGGTTTGAAATGGCAGGCGATATGATTTTTGGGATATTGTGGACACAATATCTGAGCTCGCAAAAGCCGAAAAAGAACCTTTTGAGGCTTTTAGGAAGCACCCGTATCCCATACGATATCGGGGATGCCCCGATAGAGGCAAGTAGAGAAGGAGTATGACAAGATGACAGACCAATACCGCATTATCCGTAAGGAAATCAATCTGACACCAGAGGAGCTGGAACAGATTCAGAAGCTGATGAAACAGGAACATGTAGAGCAATTTTCTCCCTTTGTTCGTCAAAAGCTACTTGATGCAATCGAGGGAAGAAAGTCAATGACGGATTGGTTTACCCTCTGGCAATCCCAAAAGATTGAACAAATCAGCCGAGATATTTTACAGGTGACTACCTTGGCTGAACAAAGCCACCAAATCACGGCAGATCACTTACGGATTATCTTGACCTGCGTAAAGGAGCTAATAGCAGAGGTTAACCAGGCTATCCCACTCAGTCAAGACTTTCGGGACAAGTACATGGGAGGTTAGGGATGGAAAATCGTTACCGAACTAATCTTAAAAAAGTTTTTCTGACAGACCAGGAACTTGCGACCTTGCACGACCGTATCGGACAGAGTAGCTGTAAAAATTTCTCTGCTTATGCCAGAAAAGTTTTGCTTAACCCTAACATGACCTTCCTAACCATTGACACCAGCAACTATGAAGATCTGGTCTTTGAACTGAAACGTATCGGAAACAACCTTAATCAAATTGCACGGACGGTCAATCAGACTCACATCTTAAAACCATGTGACCGTGAGTTGTTGGTACAGGGCATTGGTCAATTGATTAAAGAAGTTGAAAGTGACTTTAATATTAAATGCCAGCAACTGAAGGAGTTTTATGGTAGTCACTAAGCACTTTGCGGTTCACAGCACCAAGTACCGCAAGAGCCTTATCAAGTATATTCTCAATCCTGAAAAGACGGAGCGGTTGAAGTTGGTTTCTGATTTTGGCATGAGGAACTATTTGGTTTTTCCTAGTTATGAGGAGATGGTGGATATGTATGAGGCCAACTTAACTAACAATGACAGGCTCTACGATTCCAGAAACGACCGCCAACAGGTCAAACAAACTAAAATTCATGCCCATCACTTGATTCAGTCTTTCTCACCTGATGATAAGCTGACACCAGAGGAAATCAACCGCATTGGCTACGAGACTATCAAGGAACTGACAGGTGGAAACTTTCGTTTTATCGTGACAACCCACACAGATAGAAACCATGTGCATAATCATATCCTGATAAACTCTGTGGACCTCAATTCTGACAAGAAGCTCAAATGGGATTACGCTCAAGAGAGAAACCTTCGCATGATTTCTGACCGCTTGGCAAAGGAAGCAGGGGCAACGATTATCCAGCCTAACCGTTATTCGCACGAGAAGTTTGAGGCTTACCGCAAGACCAATCATAAGTTTGAACTCAAGCAACGGCTTTATTTTCTCATGAAACACAGCAAAAACTTTGAGGACTTTTTGGCCAAGGCTCCTGCTCTAAACGTGGAGATGGATTTTTCTCACAAGCACGCCAGATTCCTCATGACTGACCGAGAGATGAAACAGATCATTCGCGGTAAGCAACTGGATAAGAGACAGCCCTACACCGAGGACTATTTCCGAGAGCATTTTACGACACGAGCCATTGAGCAGCGATTGGATTTTCTTTTGCCTAGAGCCCGTGACCTCTCTCATCTTTTTGAAATGGCAGAGCAGTTAAACCTGACAATCTCCCTGAAGAAAAAACATGTGACCTTTACCTTGACTGAGAACGGTCGAACCATTTCTATAGAGAATAAAAAGATTAGTACGAAGAACTTGTACGATGTCCAGTTCTTTGAAGATTATTTTGACCAAAGAGAATCTATAACAGATCCTGACTTGACTAATCTTGTCGCTGATTTTAAGACCTATCAAGAAGATCAGGACAAGAATAAACTCCCTAGTGAGGAACTCCTAGCAGCCTACAAGGATTTCAAGGAGAAGCGGGATAAGATTCAAGAGTTTGAAGTTGTTCTAGCTGACCATCAGATTGATAAGGTGGTTAAGGATGGTCTTTTAATCAAGATGAATTACGGCATCAAAAAAGACGGCTTGGTCTTTATACCAAATCGTAACCTAGATATTCACGAGAGTGATAAGGGCAAGTCCTATCATGTTTTTATACGAGAGACCGCCCAGTTTTTCATTTATAACAAAGAAAGTTCAGATCTCAATCGTTACATGAGAGGGCGTGAACTAATCCGTCAACTTACTCACGACAGCACGCATATCCCTAAACGTAGGCGGACAATGATTGCCAGTCTTAAAGAGAAGATAGCAGAAATCAATCTTCTCATTGAGTTAGAAAACAGCAACCAATCTTACCAGGAAATCAAAGATGAGTTAATCAGAGACATCGCCCAACTGGATTTGACTATTACAGATTTGCAGGATAAACTAGCTCATCTTAATAAGGTAGCAGAAGTACTAATTAATCTCAATAATTCTGACCCAGAAAATAGAAGATTGGCAAAATATGATTATGCTAAGATGAACATGACGACAGCCATTAAAATGGAGCAGGTGGAGAAAGAGATTGAAGAAAATCAAAAATCCATGATGAAATCGATAGATGATTACGAATACAAGATTAGGAGACTGGAGAATTTTATCAATATACTTGATAACACAAGGCGTCAAAATATCACCAATTTAGAACACGAAAATAAATCAATCTAGTTGTTTGAGATACCATGGAAAAATTATAAGGCTGATAGTATTAATCTCACTATCAGCCTTACAGGTTATTTAACGTTTCAGAAAAACTATAATGTCAAGATTAACTAAACAATATCTAATTCCTTCAAATAGTTTTCTATCTTCATCAACATTAAAGGATTGTTATAAATCTTACATAACTCTCTTGCTTCTATATAATAATTTTTGACTTGTTCTTTGTCTAGAAATTTGGCTCCAGCATTTCCTACAAGAATAAGTAAGGGAGCCAGTTGGTAGCTTGTCTGTCTTTGTTTACAGAGTTCAATCGTCTCAAGTGCTTCTTGGATGGCTTCATTATATTTTTCCTTTGATACTAGGTAGTGAGCGTAGTTGTAACGAACTCTGATGTAGCCAAATAAAAACTCTTGATACTCAAAATTTTTTGTCTTATATAACTCCATCAATTGAGAGTAGTTTGCCTCATATTCTTGTTCACGACCCACTAAGGAATAGAAATTAGATAGAGTATTCAATGCTTTTAAATAAATCAGAGTATTTGAGGAGACTTTTAATAATATATTTTCCAATGAAGAAATTGCCTCACACTTACTGTCATATTGATAGAAGTCAATTATAGCTTTAATCCATTCAAGGTAAGTTCGGTCTTCTAGTGTTAGAAAAGTGCTTCGTTCAGCCTCTATTTTATAAAGATATTCTAAATCGTCATAATTCCTATCATCTAATAAGCGAGCAGCTAATTGCTTAAAGTTAGAGAGGTTAGACTTAACTTCGATTTGTTCATTGAAAAAGTAATCCAAAGGGACTTCAAGTCGTTGAGAGAGTTTGAATAACAAGTCTGCGGAGGGAATAAAATGACCTCTTTCAATTTTACTAATCTGACTTTGTTCACAAATTCCTTCTGCAAGAGTTTGTTGGGAGAGACCTAACTCTTTTCTCTTTACTCTGAATTTCTCAGCGAGTATATTCATAAAAAATATTATTCCTTTCTACTTAACTTAATTATATTTCTTTTAGTTAAAAATAGCAATTATTAAGATCTATTTATTCTTTTTAGGAATATAAAAGAAAAAAATTCCAAATATAAATATAAATTCTTGACTTTATGAGATATATCAGTTAAAATAAAGTCAAGGAAAAAGAAAGGGCTTTCATCACATGAGAAAAAAACGTGGAATTAATCAGTTGATGGCATTCTTATTGTTAGGTTCTATCGCATTTAGCAACGTCTTTTTTTACAGACAACCGAATCCGAAAGATACTTCAGCCTTCTCTTATGAAGTGAGGATAGGAGTACAAAATAAATCCAGTGGTCTTGATGTAGGTAAGGCAGATTAAAACCCGGTATTTTGCACGAGAATGATAGAGTTATAATTTATCTAAAAAACAAAAAATATAGAGCAACTTATTTAACTTTTTATAAGGAGGAGTTATTACTTATGACTAACTTTAATTCAAACGAAAAATTTTGTGGAAAAAGTTTAAAATCATTGTCTGCTGATGAAATGAGTTTAATATATGGTGCATCTGATGGTGCAGAGCCACGTTGGACGCCTACTCCTTTAATTTTGAAATCAGCTGCAGCTAGCTCGAAAGTATGTATTAGTGCACTTGTTTCTGGTGTTGGGGGGCTAGTTAGCTACAATAATGATTGTTTGGGGTAAATTAAAATGAAAAATGATTTTGTAATCGGAAAGAGTTTGAAAGAATTATCCCTTGAAGAAATGCAATTGGTTTATGGTGGCACAGATGGTGCTGACCCTAGATCAACAATTATATGTTCTGCTACATTAAGTTTTATTGCATCATATTTGGGTTCAGCTCAGACTCGTTGTGGCAAAGATAACAAGAAAAAATAAAATATTCAATTTTAAAAATAAAAGTTGCTCTTTATTTTCCTCTCTCGTAACTAATAATTTTGAGAGAGGTTTTTTATTAAAAAACAATAATAAGTCGTATAGGTTGGAGGTAAGTAAATGAAATATAAAATTAAAAATGTGCATAAAACATTGTTTATTAAGGAAAGATATCAAATATTATCTGAACGAAATGATAATTCCTTAAATAACTTTTCATTAAATAATTGGCGTTCTACAATGTCAATTATTTCTGAAAAAACTTTTGAAGAAATGTTGAAATTAAATAATTACAATAAAAAAATATTTTCTAACACTGTGAACTATGATTATACTGAGGAACAGATAAGACTATATTCAGAATATGCTGAAAATTCGGAATGGTATAAATTTGCGGAGGGTTCATTTGAAATATTTAGAAAACATCCCCAAAGAATTAATTTTAAGAAAGATTTTTCTAGAATTTTGGAACCCTTTATTATTAATTTGCTTAAATTAATCAATAATTATCTAGATAATAAAGAATACGAGTGGGTTGACAAGAATGGAAATATTCTTTCCTCTCTAGTATTTTATTTAGAAGATTTAATCTATCCTTGGATTGTTAAACCTTTGGTTTTAGAGATAAATTCATTGCGTGAAAAAGGTTTGCTTGAAGGGGAATCGGAGCAGCAACGGTACAAATATTTTATAACATTGCTTGACAAGGAAGATCATCTATTAAATTTTTATAACAAATATCCCGTTTTATTGAGGCAAATATCGGAGTCTTGTCTTCGGTTCTATACTTATTTTATAGAAATTTTATCAAATTTAGAAAATGATTTTAGTGTACTAGAAGAAGAATTAGGGCTAAGGGGGAAATTAAATGATATAAAATTTGGAAAGGGTGATACACACAGCGAAGGAAAAACGGTTTTGATACTCTTCTTTGATGACACGAAAATTGTTTACAAGCCTAAAAATTTAATAATCAATAACTCACTAAATACTATTGCTGAGTATATCCGAAAGGTTGATGAAAAAATTAGGATAAGAATACCTCGAACTATTGCTTATTCGGATCACAGCTATGAAGAATTTATTGATTATCTACCTCTAGAGCAAAAGAAAAAATTACCTGAATATTATTATAATTTCGGTGTACTTTTAGCATTTATATATTTATTTAATGGGAGTGATATACATTTTGAAAATTTGATTTCCTATGGAGATATGCCTGTAGTAATAGACTTTGAAACAATGTTACAGCAACCTCTATTTGATGATAAAACTGCTCAGAGTTTGCTGGATATTCTGTTTCACAGGGTGACTCGAACTTTGCTTCTTCCAACAGAGGGAGTGAAAAGGGAGGATGGTCTTGATGTTGAGATGAGTGCTCTTACAGGAAGTTTTAAGAAGGATGCTTTTAATGGTCAAGTTTTAATTAATTTAAATACTGATAAGGTAAAGTTTGATATTGGGAAAATTGATTTTGAAGGTGGGAAAAACCTCCCTATTCGGGATGGTGATATAGATTTTGATAAGTATATAAAAGATTTCAAAAGAGGTTTTAGGGATTTTTATCTGATATTTGAAGAGTTAAATAAAACAGAAGAATTTAAAATGCTATTAAAAGCAAACTTGTATGGTTTAAAGACAAGGGTACTTTTTAGAGATACAAATAGCTATGCTTCAGTACTATCTTTTTTATATCATCCTGATTTTTATGAAGAAATGTTAGATAGAGAAAAAGCATTGGAAAATCTCTGGAGCAATAAGTTTTCTAATCAAGGTATTGTAGCAAGTGAATGTGAACAAATGAGGTTATTAGATATTCCGATTTTTTATACAGATACACATTTCAACGAAATCTACGATGATTTTGGAAATCATTTTATTTCCCTACATCAATTTTCTGGATATGACTATTTTATGAAATATTTACCTAACAATAATTTGGAAGATTTAGAAAAGCAACTTGATATCATTGAAATTTATTTTCCAAGCTTTGATCAGCGAAAAAAAGGATACAAATTAAACTTATCTAATAGAGAAAAACTCCAAAATGAAAGTTTACTTACAATTCTGCATAATGAAGTAGAGAATATTGCAGACTCTTTGGTTATTAATAATATTTATGACGAATATCCAATTTGGAGTATACCTGTTAATTTTAAAGATTCAAAATGGTGTCTTGAACAAACGGGTAATGATATGTATAGGGGGAGAGCTGGAATACTACTGTTTATGTACTATGTAAAATTATTGAAAGATAAATCATCATATACTCAACTGTACAATAAAATGTTATCTGCAATTCCGCCATCTGTTTCTTTATCTAAGACCACATTTGGTTTAACTGGTGATCTAGGATATTTCATTGTTCTATCCATTATAGAGGATTACGATACAAATACTCTCGCATGCTTAAATTATATAAAGAGTGTTTTAACTGAGCTTGAAAAGACTAATTTTGCAAGTGTTTCAAACAAGTCTGACTATATTAATGGTCTTCTACCTTTAATTAATACACTGATAAGATATTATAGGAGAGGAATAGAGAGGGAACGTGTTCTAAGGCTAGTATTAAGTTTAGGTGATACGCTATATAATGATGTAAGCGAGAGAGATAATAGTAATTTTGGATATAGTTTTGGTCATGGACTATCAGGTGTAATTTTTACATTGAAAAATATTTATAAAGAGACAAGACTTAAAAAATATAAAGAATTAATTTTACAACTAGTTCCTAGGGAGAAAGTCCAAATTCATTCTTTGAAGTGGTGTAGTGGAGAATTTGGGACATTAGTTAATTATCCCCAAAGTGTTCCAGAGGAAATTGTAGCTAGTTTAGATAATGATACATTTTGCCATGGAAGTATGGCCATAATAAATTTTTACATCGACTTCATGAAAGAAATGGACACTAGTATGGAATTGGAGTCTTTATTGTGTAGTGTTATAATGAATAAATCAAAAGAAGGAGAGTATCGTATCGTCCAAACAAGCAATTTTCCAGATTTTTCTTTGTATACAGGTGTCACTGGTATTGCTTATACTTTTTTAAGGTATATCGCACTGAATCAGAATGATAAAAAGATAGTTATCCCCTCATTACTTGAAATCTAGCTTAATTTATAGTTTTGTTTCTAAAATTGAGGTGTTCACTTATTAAGTAATATAAAAATACCAAGATTGACTAGTTTAATACAAAACATATGTAATAATGTGAGCCAACAAAAGTCTGTTTTTGAACCATACTATCTTGAAAAATCTACTAAATTCAAATTGAGAGGATGAATTAAAATGAATAAAATATTTATATATGCAGGAGTGCGAAATCGTAACTCTAAGACTTTAGAGTATACTAAGAGACTTTCAAGTATCATTTCTAGTAGAAATAATGTTGATATATCTTTCAGGACACCTTTCAATTCAGAGCTAGAAATATCTAATTCTGATTCAGAAGAGTTGTTTCAGAAAGGAATTGATAGGCAAAGTGATGCTGATGATGGAGGCATTATAAAAAAAGAGTTATTAGACTCTGATATTATAATTATCTCTTCTCCTGTATATTTACAAAACGTATCTGTGGACACTAAAAACTTTATTGAAAGGATTGGGGGGTGGAGTCATCTTTTTCGATTAGCTGGAAAGTTTGTTGTAACATTAGATGTTTCTGAGAGTAACGGCTCTGATAATGTGTCAGAATATCTTAGAGATATATTTTCATATATGGGAGGACAGATCTTACACCAAGTTTCAATTACCAATTCACTCAAAGATATTGCAGAGGCTCAGTTGATGGAGGCAACTTATAAAATTGAAGATGTACTTGAAGGGAAAATTAAGTACAAAACAACGGATTATCAAGAAAGAGCTTACCAGACATTAAAATTAATTTTAGAAAATTATGATTCCGAACATTTTGAGAAGATATATTGGGAGAAAAAATGCCTTTTTGAAGCTAATAGTTTAGAGGAATGGTATTATGTTAAAAATATTAAATAACTCTGTCATATATTTATGTTTGGCGCCGTTATTATTCCTATTATTGATATTTTTTCCAAATGATTCATTAATCTATTTTTTTCGATTGATTTTAATTACGTTAATATCAATTACATTACATGAACTAGGTCATTTTTTAGTGGGAAGATGTTTATCTTATAAACTAGAGATGCTTGCTACTCCCTTTTTCTTCTATTTTAGAAAAAAAATGTATTTCAAATTTCCAGTGTTATTAGCATTCGGTTATTGTCAAATGAGTAATAGAAACATTACTAATGAAAAAAATAGTGATAGGAATTTGGTATTCTACTTCTTTGGGGGAGGTGGAGCTAACCTAATTGTCGCAATATTAGCACTTTTGGGATTTGTGCCGTACACATCAGAATTTTTTATTTTGAATATAATTCTTTTTATAGTCACGGTATGTTTACCAATTGATGGAACAGATGGCAATGCTATTAGAGAGATAGTTTTGTATTCAAAAGATTCAAAAACATATCAGAGATTCTTTGCGAACAGTCTCTATAATAATCCTTATATAACAATCGACGATTTTGCAAAATTAACCTCTAAAGAAAAATCTTTTTTTTCAAAATTTGAAAAATGTTTGATAAACCTTTACTTTGAAGTGAAAGGTGAAGGGTCAGCATTTACAATTGCTAATCATGAAGTTTTTGATTCAAATATTCAGGAAAATATTATCCATGAGTACTATAAATTACTACATAAATCTTCTGATTGGATTATTCCACAGAACTTATCTTTAGAAGAAGTTGTTTTTACCTTGTCAAACTATATTTACTCGAAAAATAATAAATATTTAGAAAAGATTAAGTATCTAAAGAAATTAGTAGATTTTAGACAAGAAGAAATTATCGACTTTATTTTGAACAAGGAGGAAGTATTGTGAAAATTCCAATGATATATCAAATGGAAAATTCAGAATGTGGATTAGCATGCTGTGCCATGATATTGAACTATTTTAAATATGAGATTTCTTTAAATGAACTACGTGAAATCTACCCATCATCCAGATCTGGATATTCTCTCCTATCTATAAGTAAAGTTTTAGGAGATTTTAATATAAGTTCTCATGCTTTTAAAGCTTCGGTAAGAGATTTAAAACCGCTCAGTTTCCCACTCATTTGCTTCTGGGAGAGTTCTCATTTTATTATTCTTGAAAAAATTAGTAAAAACAAGTTTTATATTTTAGATCCTGCAAAAGGCAGGCAGAGAATGTCAATAAGTGAATTTGAAAGGCATTATTCAAATATCATTTTAACATTTAAAAAGTTAGATAGCTTTATGTCTCGTAAAGATAATAAGAAGTCGCCTGTTTTAAAGTATTTTTTTAAGTATAGGAATAAGCTAGGGATTTTATTTTTTGTAACAGCATTATTGTATGTAATACAATCATTAGTACCTATAGCTAATAGATACATAATTGACACGAATTTCAAGGACGATTCGTATTCGTCTAGAATGTTATTTACTATATTATTTATATTTACTGTTTCATTCTCACTAATGTATTTATTAAGACAGATATATGTTGCATCCTTAAAATATATAATGGATAAAGAGATTAGCTATGATTTTATGAAACATTTGATATATTTACCTTACAGTTTTTATGAAAAACGTACTTTAGGGGATATACTTTTTAGAGCTAACTCTATTGTTTATATAAGAGAAATACTATCAAATAATTTTATAGCAGCTATACTTGATTTGTTAATGATTGTGGTTTATGCTGTGGTTTTATTTAGCTTTTCTAAGTACATGGTGATCTTTTTAATATCACTAAGTCTAGCTCTATCTATTGTAATGTATCCAATCATAAAAATCTCAAAAAATTTAATTGATAAAAATATAAAAGAAAAGGTTAATGTTCAAAATATTACTTCCGAAGTAATTTCTAAAAATAGTGATATTAAGCTAACTGGAGAAGAGGAATTTTGGATTAACAAATGGGATAATTTTAATACAAAACAGCTCATCATAGGTCGAAAACTTGATATACATTTATCAATTGTTAGTAGTATAACGAATGTTTTACAAATTATTCTCCCTGTTTTGACCCTTATTGTAGGTGTAAATATAAAAGCATTCGAACAATTGACGTTAGGACAAATTGTAGCAATAAGTACAGTCTCACCATACTTTATTTCTCCTATAATTTCTTTAAGTGATAACTATATACAATTAATGTTATTAAAGGGATATTTTTTAAGAATAGAGGATGTGTTTAATACTAAATCCGAATTAATTCCAGAAAGAGTCAGTCAAGATATAAAATTTGATAAAAAAATAGAATTAAAAGATATTTGGTATAAATATGGATTATTTGATGATTATGTTTTGAAAGGAATAAATGTTACTATTAAAAAAGGAGAAACTGTTGCTATTGTTGGAGAATCAGGTTCAGGTAAGAGTACATTAGCTAAAATTTTATTAGGTTTATTAGAACCTAATATTGGTTCAATAGAAGTTGATGGAGTAGAAAAAGAAGAAATTGGTCAAACATTGTATAGAAAGATTTTTGGAGCAGTGTTACAAAATTCAACCCTAAGTTATGGTACCTTAAGAGAGAATTTGACATTTGGACACTTTGTTTCAGATGAAGAATTAATGACAAATCTAAATTCAATTGGTCTTAGCAATGTAGTTAAGTCTTTACCTCTTGGATTAGAGACAATCATCGCTGAAGAAGGTAATAACTTTTCTGGAGGGCAGCAGCAAATGATACTTTTAGCTCGTTGTCTTTTGTCGAAACCTTCGGTAGTTGTTTTGGACGAAGCAACAAGTAGTTTAGATAATTTATCTCAACAAATTACAACTTATTACTTAAGTGAAATCGGTACCACTAAGATTTTAATTGCCCATCGACTAGATACTATCAAGTCTGCAGATAAGATCTTAGTAATGCATAATGGTGAAATTGTAGAGATTGGGACCCATAGAGAACTTCTTGAACTAGGAGGCGTTTATAAGCAATTGTATTCAAATAATTAGTTTTTGATTAAAAGGGTAAATTTATGAAGATTATGAAAAAAAAATATTGGACTTTAGCGATATTATTCTTTTGTTTGTTCAATAATTCTGTTACTGCTCAAGAAATACCTAAAAATCTTGATGGCAATATAACTCACACTCAGACTAGCGAAAGTTTTTCTGAATCTGATGAAAAACAGGTTGACTATTCTAATAAAAATCAAGAAGAAGTAGACCAAAATAAATTTCGTATTCAAATCGATAAGACAGAATTATTTGTAACAACAGATAAACATTTAGAAAAAAACTGTTGTAAATTGGAACTTGAACCACAAATAAATAACGATATTGTTAACTCTGAAAGTAATAATTTACTAGGCGAAGATAATTTAGATAATAAAATTAAGGAAAATGTTTCTCATCTAGATAATAGAGGAGGAAATATAGAGCATGACAAAGATAACTTAGAATCGTCGATTGTAAGAAAATATGAATGGGATATAGATAAAGTTACTGGTGGAGGCGAAAGTTATAAATTATATTCTAAAAGTAATTCTAAAGTTTCAATTGCTATTTTAGATTCAGGAGTCGATTTACAAAATACTGGATTACTGAAAAATCTTTCAAATCACTCAAAAAACTATGTCCCCAATAAAGGATATTTAGGAAAAGAGGAGGGAGAGGAAGGAATAATATCAGATATTCAAGATAGATTAGGTCATGGTACGGCTGTTGTAGCTCAAATTGTAGGGGATGACAATATTAATGGAGTAAATCCTCACGTTAATATTAACGTCTATAGAATATTTGGTAAGTCGTCAGCTAGTCCAGATTGGATTGTAAAAGCAATTTTTGATGCTGTAGATGATGGCAATGATATTATCAATCTTAGTACTGGACAATATTTAATGATTGATGGAGAATATGAGGACGGAACGAATGATTTTGAAACATTTTTGAAGTATAAAAAAGCTATTGATTACGCGAATCAAAAAGGAGTAATTATAGTAGCTGCATTAGGGAATGACTCGCTAAATGTATCAAATCAGTCAGATTTATTGAAACTTGTTAGTTCACGCAAAAAAGTAAGAAAACCTGGATTAGTAGTGGATGTTCCAAGTTATTTCTCATCTACAATTTCGGTCGGAGGCATAGATCGCTTAGGTAATTTATCAGATTTTAGCAATAGAGGGGATTCTGATGCAATATATGCACCTGCAGGCTCAACATTGTCTCTTTCAGAATTAGGACTTAATAACTTTATTAATGCAGAAAAATATAAAGAAGATTGGATTTTTTCGGCAACACTAGGAGGATATACGTATCTTTATGGAAACTCATTTGCTGCTCCTAAAGTTTCTGGTACGATTGCAATGATTATTGATAAATACAAATTAAAAGCTCAACCATATAATTATATGTTTGTAAAAAAAATTCTGGAAGAAACATTACCAGTAAAAAATGGTATAAAAGTGTTAAATATACCAAACGTATTGAAATATGATTTGAATATGCTACAATCAGAATATAAAAATGAACAAAGTTGGGATAGTTTCATAGATAATGTTAATTTAATTGAGTTGGAAAAGAGAATTCAAACTACTATTGAAATTAAACAAATAAACACACGTAATATTATTACTATTGCCCGAGAAGAGTACTCTCAAAATTATTTACCTAACACTTCAGAAAATACATATAATTCATTACAAGTCAGTTTAGTTGGAGTATTACTACTTTTTATAAGTATGGTAAATATTTTATGGGCTCAAAAAAGTAAATGAAAATAAAATTTGGAGCTTTCTGAAAAAGTAAGTCCTACAGTTCAACTAAAATGAGTCAAAAGAGGAATCTATCTCATAAGTCTCTTTGTCAACTGTAGTGGGTTGAAGAAAAGCTAAGACCTAGAAAGGACAAATTTCGTCCTTTCTTTTTTGATGTTCAGAGCGATAAAAATTCGTTTTTTGAAGTTTTCAAAGTTTCGAAAACCAAAGTCATTTCGCTTGATAAGTTCGATAAGATTATTGGTCGTTTCCAATTTGGCGTTAGAATAGGGTAGTAGAAGGTCATTGACAATCTTCTCTTTATCTTTCAGAAATTTTTTAAAGACAGTCTGAAATAGAGGATGAACCTGCTTTAGATTGTCCTCAATGAGTTCAAAGAATTTCTCTGGTTCCTTATTTTGAAAGTGAAAAAGCAAGAGCTGATACAGCTGATAGTGGTGTTTTAAGTCTTCTGAACAGCTCAAAAGCTTGTCTAGGATTTTTTATTGGTTAAGTGCATACGAAAAGTAGAACGATAAGAACATTTATCGCTGAGTTTCCGACTATCTTGTTGAATGATCTTCCGGTAGCGCTTGATAGCCTTGTATTCATGGGATTTTCGATCCAATTGATTCATGATTTGGGTATGCACACGACTCATAGCACGGCTTAGATGTTAGAGTAAAACAGTCCAGTGGACTGTTTTAGCCTGAGCCTAGAAATTAGAAAGCGAAGCTGTTTAGCCAAGACATAATAAGGATTAAACATATCCATAGTAATGATTTTCACCTTACATCGAAATGCTCTATCGTAGCGAAGAAAGTGATTTCGGATGACAGCTTGTGTCCTGCCTTCAAGAACAGTGATGATGTTGAGATTATCAAAATCTTGTGCAATGAAACTCATCTTTCCCTTGGTAAAGGCGTACTCGTCACAGGACATAATCTTTGGTAGACGAGAAAAATCATGCTTAAAACGGAAGTCATTGAGCTTGCGAATAACAGTTGAGGTTGAGATGGAAAGTTGATGAGCAATGTCGGTCATAGAAGTCTTTCCAATCAACTTTTGAGCAATCTTTTGATTGATGATACGAGGGAGTTGGTGATTTTTCTTGACGAGGGAAGTTTCAGCGACAGCCGTTTTTGAGCACTGATAGCACTTAAAACGCCGTTTTTTAAGGAGAATTCTAGTAGGCATACCAGTTGTCTAAAGGTAAGGAATTTTCGCCGTTTTTTGAAAGTCATATTTCTTCATTAGACTTCCACAACAAGGGCAAGATGGGGCATCGTAGTCTAGTTTAGTGATGATTTCTTTGTGGGTATCCCTATTAATGACATCAATAATTTGTATATTAGGGTCTTTAATGTCTAGTAATTTTGTGATAAAATGTAATTGTTCCATATGAATCTTTCTAATGAGTTGTTTGGTCGCTTTTCATTATAGATCTTATGGGACTTTTTTTCTATACAAAAATAGGCTCCATAATATCTATAGAGGATTTACCCGCTACAAATATTATAGAGCCGATAATTCTGCTATTGAGATAAGTTCAATTTTAAGAGTCGAAAGGCTCTTTTTTCATCCTCTCATTCTCCTGTGATAAAATTTCCAACTTTCCTTTGTTATACTTTTCTCAACTTGTAAAAATCCAACTAAGATTTTTCTCTGGGGGTTTGGGGGCGGAGTCACCAAGTTATCTTATCGTTAGCTGTCAAAACTGGAAGGTTTTGGTCGGTTGGCGATATGATTTTTGGGATATTGTGGACACAATATCTGAGCTCGCAAAGACCGAACAAGAAGCGAGTGAGGTCTTTAGGAAGCGTACTGACAATGTGAGGTAGACTGACACTGTCAGACAAGTAGAATATTGAAGGGATATCAGAATGGGACAAGAAATTAAGTCAATCCGAAAGCAATTTAGAATTACGAGACAAGAAGAAAAACAGATAAAAGAAATGATGAGGGAACAAAAAGTGGATAGTTTCTCAGAATTTCTTCGTCAAAATTTATTGAAAAAGAATTATCAGGATAGAATTTTTGAAAATTGGTTCTCCCTTTGGCAGTCTCAAAAGTTTGAACAGATTAGTCGAGATGTGTATGAAGTTCTGGTTGTCGCAAGAGAAAATCATCAAGTGACTCAAGAGCACGTCTCAATCTTATTGACTTGCGTTCAAGAATTGATTGCAGAAGTGAATCAAGTGCAGCCACTCAGTCGTGAGTTCCGTGAAAAATATATGGGTTAGGAGGATGTAATGATTTATCGCTATCGTACCAATCTCAAAAAAGTATTTCTAACTGATCCAGAATTACACCAATTGAATGAACGGATTGCTAAGAGCAATTGTCAAAATTTCTCAGTCTATGCCAGAAAAGTTTTGCTTAATCCCAATATGTCATTTGTCACGATTAACACTGATACTTATGACCAGTTAGTTTTTGAATTGAGACGGATTGGAAATAACATCAATCAAATTGCGCGTGCGATTAATCAAAGCCATCTGATTTCTCAGGACCAATTACAAGAATTGAGTAAAGGAGTCGGAGAGTTAATTAAGGAAGTGGACAAAGAATTTCAAGTGGAGGTGAAAAGACTGAAGGAGTTTCATGGTAGTTACTAAACACTTTGCGACGCACGGAAAAAAATATCGTAGGCGTTTAATTAAGTATATTCTCAACCCTGATAAAACGGACAATTTGAAATTGGTATCTGATTTTGGCATGAGCAATTACTTGGACTTCCCTAGTCATGCAGAAATGGTAGAGATGTATAATGTCAACTTCAGCAATAATGACAAGTTGTACGAATCCAGAAACGACCGACAAGAAAAACACCAACAAACTATTCATGCTCATCACCTCATTCAATCATTTTCTCCTGAAGATAATCTGACACCTGAAGAAATTAACCGCATTGGTTATGAGACCATGATGGAATTGACAGGAGGTCGTTTTAAGTTTATCGTAGCAACTCACACAGACAAAGATCATGTTCATAATCACATCCTAATCAACTCTATTGACCGCAATTCAGATAAAAAGTTGATATGGAACTATGTCTTGGAACGAAATCTCCGTATGATTTCAGACCGTATTTCTAAAGTGGCTGGGGCGAAAATTATTGAGAAGAGTTTTTCTTACCGTGACTATCAAAAATATAGGCAGTCTAGTCATAAATTTGAATTAAAGCAACGTCTTTATTTTTTGATGCAGCAGTCAAAGTCCTTTGAGGATTTTTTGGAAAAAGCAGAACAATTACATGTTCATATTGATTTTATTCAGAAGCATAGTCGATTCATGATGACGGATCGAGCAATGACAAAACCAATTCGAGGACGCCAACTCAGCAAACGAGATCTATATGATGAAGAATTTTTTAGAATGCATTTTGCTAAGCAAGAGATTGAAAGTCGTTTAGAATTTTTGTTGAACCGTGTCAATTCTTTAGAAGATTTAATAACAAAAGCAAAAGAATTGAATCTCACCATTGACTTAAAGCACAAAAATGTAACTTTTATCCTGGAAGAAGATAATCAAAAGATAAGTTTAGGTCATAAAAAAATAAATGATAAGAAATTATATGATGTCAATTTTTTTCATGATTATTTTAAAAATAAGGAAGTCGGTGATTTAGAAGGATTAGAAAATTTAAAGGAGCAGTACCATGTTTTTCAAGTAGAACGAGATAAGGATAAAGTATCCACTGAAGAGATTGAGGAAGCCTTTGAGACATTTAAGGAAAAACGAGATGCCGTTCACGAATTTGAAGTGGAACTTGCAGAACATCAAATTGAGAAGCTAGTTGATGAGGGCGTCTATATCAAGGTGGCTTTCGGTGTCAAACAGAGCGGTCTTATTTTCATTCCTAATTATCAGCTAGATATTATTGAAGAAGACAATCAGAAAAAATATAAAGTCTATATCCGAGAGACAACCTCATATTTTGTCTATAACAAAGAACATTCGGATAAGAATCAGTATATTAAAGGGCGAACCTTGATTAGACAGTTAACCAACGATAGTCGAGTAATACCATACAGAAGACCGACTGTTGATCGACTTCAAGAAAAGATTTCTGAGATTAATCTTTTGATTGAGTTAACAGAGACAGACAAAAAATACCAGGACATCAAAGACGAACTGGTTGCAGAAATAGCAGAGCTAGACATCAAACTGACTCAAACAAATGAAAAAATCGCCACCTTAAACAAGATGGCGGAAGTGCTTATCAATTTGAAGAGTGAAGATCCAAATAGTCGAAAACTAGCAAGGTATGACTTTTCAAAACTAAATTTAACAGAATCAATTACACTAGAGCAAGTGACTGAAGAAATAAGAGTATTACAAGAGGAGCTAGGTCATTATCTTTATGAGTATGAAAGACTGATTAGAATATTGGAAGAATTTGTAAAAATGTTAAATATTACTACTAATAATCCTAATCCAAAATTTCAAGAGAATATTTTGATGGACTAATCTCTATAATTGACATAGTGGTATAAAATATTTGATAACTAAAGACTAGACTGGTATACAAATAGTGACAAGAGCACCGTTCTCAAAATTACTCAAATTTACTTCTCCGCCATGAATTTTCGCTACCCGATTAACAAATGCTAATCCAATTCCGAAATGACTTCCTTGCTCTGAATTTGTTGCCTGTTTGTCTTGATAGTATAGTAACCCATATTTCTCGAGTATATTCTCAGAAAATGAAGAATCGCTATTCCATATGGAAATATAAAATTTATTATCTATTAACTTATAGTCTACTCTTATTAATGGAGAATTACTTTTGGAATGGTCAATTGCATTATTAATAATATTTAGGATTGCTCGTAGGAATAGGTTTAAATTAAGTGTTAAATTAATAGTGATTGGTAGATTATTTGAAAATTGGATTTTAGCCTTTTTATCAGTAATTAACTTAATTTCTTGTTCAAATAATTCAAGTAAGTAATCCGAAGAGAAACTCTCCCAATTAGAACTATCATTATAGAATGTTTTAGAGTAATTAATTAGCTGATTAAAGTATCTATTAAGCTGTTGGCTAGCAATTTCGATATCTCCTAAACATTGACCAATATTTCCAGTAATATCCATAGATTGTAAAAATTGAGCATTTCCTTGAATAATTGTTAAAGGTGTCTTCAAATCATGTGCTGCAGCTGAGACTTGAAACATCAATTCTTTTTTTTGCTGTTTTTCAGATTGAATCATTTTTTTAATCGTTGACTGCATTTCCTGAATTTTTTGTCTTGTTTCAATCAGTTCAATCAAAGTTAATTTAGCTGGGGCTTGTTCATTTATATCAACCAATAGACTTTGATTATAAACAATATTTGTTTCTTGCTTTATCTTTTCTAGAAGGTTGCTAATATTTTTAGCAATAATAGAAAATAAAATTAGACTAATATAAATCCAAGAAATCGTGCTGAAATAGATAGAAAATGCACCTGCATTTTTTTCAGTAATATTAGTAAAAGCAGTAAATAACAATGGTAGCAAATAAAATAGAAAAAGACTAATAAGAAATTGTCTTAAAATCTTAAAATATGTTTGTTTAATCAGTTGGTTAAAAGTCAGAGCGTTATCCACTGATAACCACCTCCCCAGATTGTTTTAATTGGATTAATTTCATAAGGTTTTAATTTTTGCCTGATTTGGTATACATACTCTGTAATAGACCTTCCCAGTGTTTCAGAATCATGAGGGTAAAGATAATCAAAGAGTTCGTCATTTGAAAATATTCTATTTGGATTGCTGGAAAGCAACAAAATTAATTGGAATTCTCTTTTTGTAGTTGGAATATGTATATCTGAAATTCTAAGTTCTTCTTTAGTTTTATCAATTGCCAGAGGTCCAAATTGTAGAATCTCACTAGAATGATTATTGCGCACTTCTCGACGGATATGCATCTGTACTCTAGCTACTAGTTCAGGTATGCTAAATGGTTTTGTAATATAGTCATCTGCACCGGACTGTATACCATATACAATATCCTCTTCTAAATTTTTGGCTGTTAAAAATATGATTGGAACAGAAATAAATTCTCGGATATACTTACAGATTTCAATTCCATCGTGGGGCATCATAATATCTAAAATAATTAAATCATAGCCGATAAAATGACAGATATCAATTTCTGGAATAGCAGTCCGCGTATCGACGACAAAGTTTTTATTCTCTAGAACATTTTGAATAAGTCTTAAAATGGCAATATCATCATCTATGACTAGGACTTTATATTTCATAATTGTCTCTCCTTTTAAAATATATTCTAA
The DNA here is from genome assembly GCF_046098195.1 of Streptococcus sp. ST14. Classification (NCBI taxonomy): domain Bacteria; kingdom Bacillati; phylum Bacillota; class Bacilli; order Lactobacillales; family Streptococcaceae; genus Streptococcus; species Streptococcus sp. ST14. The sequence goes on along the minus strand of NZ_JBJUSF010000020.1, from coordinate 17,361 downwards.
TTATACCATGTTTACCCTCAAGTAATGATATAGAATAATAATAATCTAAATAATACAGACTTCTTATGGAAATTATATTAGATTAAAATAAGATATGAACAAATCTATTAAGAAAGTCAAATTCATTTCTAGAAATGTTTTAGCAGTTGCGGCGTACTATTCTAACTTCAATCTACTATAGTATATGACAATACGATAATCTGGAATCAAAAAAATTACCTAGAAATCAGAAATTCTGATATTTTTCTGATATTTGTTTTGTAGAATATGAAATGTAGATGATAAGTTATCATCTACCCTAATAGTTACTATTAGGGATTAGGAATTATTCTATAGCATGTTTTTCTGAGAGTAGTTCAAAACTCCAAATCAGTAATATATGTGGTAAGTTAAATCAATTTGCTCAGGATTTAGCAGGTAAACATAGTTGTTACTCGATTGAAATTGCTGTAGGGTAATATGAATAATAGGAAGGAGAATGTTATGTACCAAAAACCAACTATTACAAAAATCGGTAGCTATCGAACTTTGACAAATGGTGCAGGCACTGCACGTGAACGTGATTTACTTGGCTTTCGTGCGTTGATTGTTATTCACTGGCCATGGTTGTAATCGAAAAATATAGATAATGAGCGGAGGGTGAGCAACTCCGCTTATTGTTTATATCATTGGTATAAAACATAAATCGTTATGAAAGTTAATATTATTGTAGAAAAAAATCAAGTTATTACTGCTGATATGTTGGTAGACGAACTGATTAATTTAAATAAAGTTAATGTATATACTGCTGATAATTTATTAATGGTAGTTAAACATCACAATGATTCTGAGGAAATTAGTAATTTTTTAGCAAGAGAAGATTTGAACTTTGAAATGATTGAGAATAATCTCAGTAAATTAAAAAAACATACATCTTTTATAGCAGTTACAAAAGAGAATCACCTTATAGCCAGTGGGGACTTTAATAATTGTAATCCAATATATTATCTAGAAAGAAATGATGAATTATTTGTTTCATTCCATCCTGAATTAATTTCTAATCTTACAAAGCAAAAATTAAATAAAACTTATTTTGCCTTACGTATCGTAAACTTTGAGACTATATATCCATTTAGTGAGTTAACTCCATGGGAGAATATAAAACTTCTAAATAGTCGAAAAATGCTTGTAGTTTTAGAAGGTCAGATTAGTCAGGTATTTCCTTTTAGAAGTAACGGTGGTAATAAAAGGATCTCTGAAGTAGCAGTAGAATTACGTCAAAATGTAAAGGATGTATTACAGAAAAATTTGGGAAAACAAATCAGAATAAGTGCAGATTTATCAGGTGGCTTAGATTCTACTTCTCTTTGCTATTTTTGTAAGGATTTAGGAGTAGAGTTGAATACAATTTTTCTATCTCCAGAGGATGGCGCTGATAGTGATGCTATATGGTCAGAACGAGCAAGTAAGGAGGTTTCGGCAGAGCATACGGTTTTACCGTATAGTAGCACAATTACTCTAAACTCTTTAAATCCTTTAGATATATATAAAGCACTCCCATTTGGTCCGTCAGAATCGTTTCGCTATATAAGTCTAGCTAGGAAAATTATAGAAATTGGGCTAAAAAACGATATTGGTATGCATATAAATGGTCATGGTGGTGATGAGCTATTTGGTCCCCTATCTACTATGGCTTGGTCCTTGTATCATTCTAATTACCCGAATCGCATAAAAAATTTATATGGATTTGCAAGATTAAATAAGTTCAATCTTTTTAAATTTTTTAAGTCATTGGTTGATAATGAAAGTTTATCTGATAATTTGAGATGTTTAGAATGTCGAGAAATCGAACAGATTGATTTTGATATAAAGTATAGTTCTCAATGGGTTCCAAAACCATCAGTTGCAAATTTTGTAACCCAAACAGCAAGAGATCTAATTACAAGTTGTGCAAGTTCATATGCTGAACAAAATATTGAACCATATTCTGATGATAAATCTATTCATAGAATTCTTGAAGAAGTTGAAGCTCATAGTCTTTTACAGAGAGATTTGAATGCAATGGTGCCGAATGATAAGTCATTTAGATTTCTTAGCCCGTATACAGCATATGACATCGTGGAGTCAGCATTACAATATAATATAGATGAAAGATTTAATGCAAAAGTAACTAAACCTATGTTAGCTGAGATACGTTCAGAATCTATGTCACTTGAATACTTTAAGCGAAGAGATAAAGGGGAGTACACCAAATCAACCTTTACTGAATACAATAATCGTAAGAATATGTTACAAAAAATCTTTTCTGAAGAATGTTTGATTTATAAGTTAGGGTTGGTAGACAAGAGAAAGTTATTACAATCGCTAAATAAATTTAGTGCTGATGGAGAACAGTTAGAAAACATTATGAGGATTCAAATCATTGAATACTGGCTGAGAGGTTATTGTGAAAGTGGTGGTATATATGAAATATAAGTTATCGTCAAATCTTAATATTAGTAAGACAGATGATGGTGGTAGTATAGTTTTAAATTCTAATGATGGACAGTATTACCATCTTGATCAATTAACTACGAATTTTTTAGGTCTGTTAATTGAAGGTGTTTCATTTGAAGAATTTTGTAAAAATATTTCTATCAGTTACTCCGTTAAATTATCGCAAGTTATGGAAGATTATAAAGAGATATTAGAGAAACTTCAGAAATTACAGATTTTGGAGGTGGCTAAATGAGCTCGCCAGTTAGAATGGAAAAGAGAACGAAATTATCATTTAAAAATAAAATTACAGCATTTTTTTGTGCCAATGTATCGTTTTTTTTAATTAGATTACCTCCTAAGAAACTATCTAAAATTATTGAGAAATTAAGTAAAAGGACTCAAAGTGCTACTCCAGCGGAAGTAGAACAATGGCGTACATATATAAATTCAATTAATGTTAGATGTGCAGGGAATGGTTGTCTACAAAGATCCGTAGCAGTTATGCTGTGGGGAATAATAGCTAGGCGAACTCCTGATTGGATTTCGGGATTTCAGGTATCACCATTTATAGCCCATGCATGGGTTGAAATTGATGGGAAACCCATTGGTGAAGAAATCGATTTATCTAAATTTCAAAAAATTATATTTGTAAAAGGTGGAAAAGATAAATGATACAAATTGAGAAAATTAGCAAAGGTTTTAGCAGTAAGAGTGTTCTTTCAGAAGTTTCGTTTACAGCAAAAAAGGGAGAAATAACGGCATTAATTGGGCCAAATGGGTCTGGTAAATCAACTTTAATAAAAATATTGCTTGGCTTGATTTCGTCAGATGAAGGCAGAGCGACTTTTGATGGAAAAAATTATGAAGAATTGGGGGAATACCCCTTCAGATATGTAGGAGCATTTCTAGATAGTTTTCAACCCAATCCAACAAGGACGGCCTATAATCACTTGAGGTGGATTGCTTTAACGAGTGGTATAGACAAGCAGAGATGTTTAGAATGTTTAAAAATAGTTGGTCTTCAGGATGTTGGCAATAAAAAGATAAAAGACTACTCACTTGGAATGAAGCAAAGGCTGGGGCTGGCTACGGCTATTTTAGCGAATCCTAAAATACTTATTTTGGATGAACCAATTAATGGACTTGATCCAGATGGAATTAGATGGGTTAGAGAGTTTCTAAGAGAATTTGTAAGAGACGATAAAATAGTTTTAATCACAAGCCACTATATGAATGAGTTAGAACTTACGGTTGATAAAATTGTAGGATTATCTAATGGTAAGGTAGTCATTGATGGTAGCAGTAAAGATGTTCTTGAAGAATATGGCTCTTTTGAGGAAGCATATTTTAAGTCTGTTACAAGTTAGATGGGGGTAATGATTTATGAAAAATACTCGTAGTGAACTATACAAAATATTATCATTGCCACTTTTTTGGAGGGGTGTAGCAATTGTGATTGGAATCACTATATTCTATACCTTTCAAAATATTCAAGTCATTAATGCGATAGCAAATGGTAATACAGAGATTCTTATGCTTGAAGATACGACTAGTCAATTAACGGAGTTTCAAACAGTAAGAGATGCTGTATTGTCTTCCCCTTATCAATCTAGTATTCTATTTTTTCCAATCTTATTTGCACTGATTCTATCTACGGAGTACAAATTTGGTCAGGAATCATTAACTAAATTATTAACACCAAAATGGCAGACGATTTTAACAGGTCAGATTTGTTCTGGAATTATTGTAGCCAGTACGTTGACAGTTGCTCTATCCCTAATAAATAGTGCAATGCTCTATGTGATGTTAGATGAAACATTGCAAAATTATCTTAGCCTAGGTCTTGTTTTAGAAGTGACGTTAAGAATCATTATCTTTGCCATAACATTGACATTGCTTTCAATGTTTCTAGTAAAAATAACAAGAAAGCCTATTCCATCAGTCATTGTTATTGTAAGTATTCTTATTATAACTTTATCAGGCATATTGAAAGTCGTTTCTCCGACACTTGAAAATTTATTACCCCTAATAGGTGCAAAGTCATTTGTATTTGGAAGAGTAGAAAATAACAATCCTTCGGAAATGTATGGTTTATTATTATTATTATCTCAAGCATCAATAGTAACTATTTTGATGTATATTAAAGGTTGGTATAAAAATCAGAAGGACAAGAAATATGGATGAAATAGTATATGCTCTTATTTATAAAAAATATAGTTTGAATGCAGTGAAAATACAAATTTTAAGTCATTTATTGCTTATTCTATTTACATGTATTCTTAGTTTGATAACATTTGAAATCAATGGAAGTTATATTGTGTTATCAATTAATCAAATTTTGGCAATTACATCTTATTTATTTATGATTGGTGGACTGATAAATGGATCTATAGAAGTCGAGAATCCAGAATCTAAAATAGTCTATTTATTAACCGGAAACAAAAAAAGCAGTACACAAAAAATCATTATTGTTGAATTGATAGATTGTGTATTACAAGCCATTCTATCATTCTTAGTTATCGCAATCTTCTTCATTTTTAAAGGAAGTATTAAAGAAGTTAGCATAATACAGTTTTTTTCTTATCTATTCAGTAGCGTTTTGTGTTTCTTCATTGCATATTATTTAACTTTATTTTTTAAGAGTTCGATGACAGCGATAGCTACTTTGCTACTATTTCCAATATTAGTTATACCCTATATTGAGCGTGTATTTCCTGGAGTATTACCATTCATTTATTATGAAACTATTTCTGAAAGTTTTAAAATATCAGCAGTATCTGATAGTCATATCATATTGTTATTGTGGAATTTGATTTTACTCCTATTAATTTATTTGAAAGTCAAAAAGAGGTTGAAAAATGAATAGTCAAAAACATTCAGAAGTCACGTTCGGGGAATTTTTAACATTACTAAAACCTTATAAAATAGCTATAAGTATTGCTTTGATTATTGCACTGATTTCGTCAACATTATCAATTTTTCAACCAATACTTCTTTCAAAAATTATTGACAATATTAACGATAACATTTTAGGACAAACTGTAATATTTTTCTCCATAATAGTATTGTTATCTGCAATCCTTAACTCAATTAAGCAGTATATATTGGAGAGTATTAGTGAAAATTTAGTGAGTAGTTTACGAATTCAAATTGTAAATCGATCAATAAAATATAAGATTGAAGTATTTGATACTAAAAAGATTGGGGATTTGGCATCAATCTTGAGTGCGGATACAGCCCAGCTAAGGGGGATTTTGAGCCAAGGAATAGTAGAATTGATATCACAAACATTTACAATGATATTTGCATTAATTATGATGTTTTATCTTGATATTCAATTATTTGGTGTATCTTTGTTAGCCGTACTCTCTCTTTTAATTTGTGGCTTATTGCTTGGAAAAAAAACTAGACCGATTGCAAAGGATTTACAAGAAATAGTTGGAGAGTTATCCTCTGAGTTAGAACGAACTTTGCGGGGGATTAGGACTATTCGAGCATTTTTATCAGAAGTTGTTTTTATTGAAAGAATGAGTAGTGTTGTAACTAATGCGACAAAAATTGGTAAAAAAGTAGCTATTTTTAAATCGATTATAAGTGGCTTTTCCAATATAGCACTACAAATAATGCTAATAATAATTATTGGAATTGGTTCAATTAGAGTTGCTACAGGGATTATATCTATTGGAAATCTAAGTGCCTTTATAATGTATGTAATGCTAGTACTGACTCCAGCTGCAATGCTAGGAGGAGTATTGTCATCAATAAATGAGGGGTTAGGAGCTTATTCTAGGATTAAACTTGCATTGGAACTTCCGATAGAAGATGATGTAAATTCTTTAAATGTTCTTGATAAAAAAACGAATCTAGTTTTGCAAATTAAAAATTTAACCTTTAAATATAATGGCAATTCTGATAAAAATATTCTAAACAAGATTAATATTTCAGTTAATGGTCCGGGAGTGACAGCATTAGTTGGACCATCTGGTTCAGGAAAAACAACAATATTTGAACTTATTGAAAGATTTTATGATTCAGATAATGGGTCAATAGAATTGTATGGAAATAATATTTATGATTTGCCAATTAAAGTTCTTCGTTCAAAGATAACCTTTGTGGAACAAAATGCTTCAATCTTTTCTGGAACAGTACTAGAGAATCTACAAATTGCTAATAAGAATGTTTCAAGATTTGACTGCTTGTATGCACTTAATTTAGTTAATCTTTTTCAGGATATTCCTGAGGAAGAAATACTAGATAGGGTAATAGGGGAGTCTGGACTCACTTTGAGTGGTGGTGAACAACAAAGGTTATCGTTAGCTAGGGCTTTAATTTCTCCGAATGACATAATATTATTGGATGAGAGTACATCGAATTTAGATAGTATAAACGAGTCAAAAATACAACAAGTAATTAAAGATTTATCTAGTAAGAAGACTGTTTTAATAATTGCTCATAGATTATCTACGATTCAAAACGCTGATTCAATTTATTTAATAAGAGAAGGAGAAGTACATGACTTCGGTACTCATCAAGAACTATTATCAAGGAATAAACTCTATAAAGAATTGGTTGAAACTCAGTTTATTAATAAAGGAGCGTGAAAGTCAGCAAATTAATAGAATTAAGGTTTAGACGATTTTTTCAGTAAACCAATTAGGATTTAAGAAAAACTCAAAAATCAATGGGCCTTGATCAACGATAAAAATCAATAGGGTGAATCAATATTTTCGACATATTTTATATATGAAAAAGATAGCAGTACCTAAAATGATATATAAATCAACAATCGGCATTTAAGATAGTAAAAACTATTAAATAGAAAACGAACGGATTAAGAATGTACCTTATTAGAAAATTAATCTTGTTCGTTTTTATATTTTACACTATTAATCATTAACAATAGTTAATAATATATTTATTTAATTTATAAGTGTGTTTTTAAATATTTTTATGTCAATTTGGCATAAAATACAAGTCTCGTTCAGATCTTAACTATAATTTTCTTAGAAGTGAACGAGTGTATAGGCGCGTCAGAGATTTGATTTACGCAAGAGTATATTGCACAGTACTTGTTCTGGAGTCAATTTCATACTCTAAGATTGAGGGTGGTCAACGAACGCTAGATACCTATTGACTATTTAATAATGCTCTCTTCCCTCTATAAAGTATATATTAGGGCTGGTATATTATCCTTATTACCTGAAAAATAAAAAATGGTCCCTCCTGATTTGTTCATTGATAATTGAATAATCTTAGGTGGGACTTTATTTGTTGAGCAATAGAATGTAATGTGCTAGGAAATGAGCGAGAATCATTTATTCAAAAATAGTATGCTAACCTATCTGCCATGACACAAATAATGATACTTCTGACCGTTCAGGCCGCCATCGTAAAAAGATAGTGGGTGAAACTCCCATGAGTGATAATACCAATCATTCCCACTGAGAGCAACTTAGAGTAACATGTTATCAGGAGGGAAAGTTCTGGAATAATCAGTAGTAAAATATAGTATGCAATTTTCAATCCTTAAATTTTTATACTCCCGAAATATGCTAACTAATAGTCACATAATCAAAAGGTTGGAATTTATAAGTGTGGACGAAAGTTTTCATACTATGTCCCCTTGTTTTTTCTTTCATCACTTCAGTGAACTCTGTCAGAAAGTCAGGCTAAATCTTATTTAGTTATAAGTAATAGCTAGCTTCTATAGAATGATAATGAAAATTCTAGATTGGATTTGCATAATACTGTTATCAGTAGATCTTCTATCCATTGATTTGTTTCGCCTGTGTTACAAAATTTCTATTAGTTTTACAAGTAAAAATAGAACGGTTTCTATCCTAATTACGAGCAGTCTAAGCAGCTTTTTCCTTTGTTTAAATAAAACTAAAATTTTGTATTGTTCAGCTTCAGAGAAGTGATTGAGTGACTGATTTGTGAACAATTTCCTATAATTTTGAAATATTTTTGAGACTATAATATATCAGATAAACATGTCTTTTGTGTTTTACTTTATTTTACAATAAGACTAAATTTTGAATGTCAGTAATTTTAAATAGTTGATAAAATCTTTGCTCTCAGTCGGTTAATAGATATGCTTATGAGAAGTGTTTAATAAATTAATTTTAGTTCAAAATGTCCAATTTGGACACTTTGAAAGATTTCTTAGTTTTATATATTATACTTTTCTCAGGAGAAAGCTAGATGTACAGACGTTTGAGAGATTTGAGGGAAGATCACGACTTGACCCAAAAACAAATAGCTGAAATACTTTCGTTTACAAACTCAGCTTATGCTAAAATTGAACGGGGTGAGCATACGTTAACAGCAGATGTATTGGTCACTCTCTCAAACTTTTACGATGTCAGTTCAGACTACCTATTGGGATTGACAGATTTTCCTGATAAAATTCGCTTTAGAAAATAATCTCCTCAATTGCATAGAGTGTGAAAATGAGGAGATTTTTTTATTTGTTCTTTGACAATTGAATAGTCCAAAATGGTACTTTCCTCATTTGTGGAGCAGATTTGAATGGCTCGCCATGATAAGAGCGATTTTAAAACCATCAATAAAATAGAGCGATACTTTATATGCCAAGATACAAATGATATACAATGATACTTCTGACCGTTCAGGCTGCCACCGTAAAAGAGCAGCAAGTGAAATTCTTATGATGACTTCATCAGTCATGCCATGGAGGTGAAAAAATCTAAGAAAGGAAGTAGTAAAATCATGGAAACAGTAAACTATAAAGATTTAGTTGCGATTGGTTTTCCAGAGCACACATCTAGAAATATTATTAGACAAGCAAAAAAGATTGCTGTAAAAAAGTTTGAAGAAGCTAGAAAAAATGATAAGAATGCGGTACAATTAGGATGTTCACCTTTCGATAATAAAAGGTTAGGCATTGCTCCTAAAAATATTGTAGAAAATTTAATTGGTATTTCTTTTTCAGATATAGAAGGTGAGAAAAATGGTTATATCAAAGACAAAGAAATATAAAGGTGTATACAAAGATTCAAAAGGAAAAATTTATTTTCAAATTGAATTAGGAGTTGATCCAATAACTGGGAAAAGAATTCAAAAGAAAGGAAGGAAAAATCAACAGGGACTACCGTTTAATTCTTTTAAGGAAGCATATGAAGAGATACTTCGTTTAAAACATGAATTTGTGAACTCTACTATTAATAATAGTTTTCTAACTTTTAGAGAGTTTATGGAAGAGATTTATTTAAAATATTATCAACAAAAAGTTCAATTTGTAACTTATCAGACTGCTTTACCACATCATCAGTTATTTATTAAGCAATTTGGTAGTAAAAAATTATCAGATATTAGTACTATTGACTGTGAAAGATTTCGCTTAGCTATTATAGACAAGTATTCTAGTAACTATGCTAAAAATATGTGGTCTAGATTTAAAGCATGTCTGGGCTATGCAGAAAGATTGGGTTATATTGATAGAGTTCCTTTTAAAGGATTAGATAATCCTAGAGGAAAGCACCCTGATACAAAATTTTGGACATTTGATGAATTTACGAAGGTAATAAACTCTTTTGATATTAGTGAGTATGAGGGACTCCATAATTACATGACGATCTGGTTATATTTTATGACTGGCTTAAGAGTTAGTGAGGGTATTGCTCTTAAATGGGAAGATATTGATTTTGAACGTAAATGGATTCATGTTCATTCGACAATTGAGAAAGACAAAAACGGTGTATGGTATGCTAAACAACAAACAAAGACAGTAGCAGGAAATCGTAAAATTGATTTAGATGATTTTACGATTACAATACTTAAAAAATGGCGAGAAGTTCAAATCAAGAATGATGATAAAGATTATGTAATATCACGTTTTGGTGCCCCCTTGTGTAAGTCTACAATTTCTAGGATAATAAAAAGGCATGCTAAGATTACTGGTGTACCAGAAATTACGGGGAAAGGATTAAGACATAGTCATGCATCTTATCTTATAAATGTGTTACATAAGGATACTTTATATGTTTCATATCGATTAGGACACGCTGATAAGTCGACCACGTTGAATACATATAGTCATTGGTATTATTCAGGTGATTCAACAATTTCAGAAGAGATTACAAACAGTTTAGATAATCTTGGATTATCAATTTACCTACCAAATTCCTGCCAGAGTTGAAAATTGAGGAATTAACCCACTAATGCTGGGAGAAAATAGGATTTGCAAATTGTTACTCTTAAATAATAGAGCAACTACATTAGTAGCTTAAAAAAACATATAAAACCGCTATTCTTAGGAGTAGCGGTTTTTCTTTTTATCTTTCATGGGGAACAAATGGGGCAAACTAATTATATAGTATATCTAGGAGACAAACAAGTTTTGAATAATAGGTTTTCCATAAAAAATGATACAAGTTTTTACCCTTCAGGATTTATTTTTTTCTGCTATCATCATTCCTATGAACAGTAGAAAAGTAAGTTTTTAATTTATTGATACTCCGGATATTATAATCTCAGTATTAAAGAACTTTATTGAAGGTAATTTTCGAACGGTTTGAGGTAATTTCAATGAAATTTTAATAGATATTTCAATTTTCTTCTTGACCCTGACCTTAGGGAAGGGATTATACTAATAGTAGATAAGAAAGGAGTTTATTATGCAAATCAATACGATTCGTTCAGATAAAGTTTATCAGGAGATGCTCGAGCTTCCTTTAGAAAAGAGAGAAGGTCTCTTTCGAGCTAAGATTTTAGCACCTTTTGCTTCCAAATACCAAACTCAACACATTCCTCTGAAAGCGAAGTATCCTGGAGGATTTGATGCTCTATTTTTACTTGGATTTATGAATCAGTTGCCCGCAACTCTCTCGGAAGAGGATAGACCAGCTATCAACGCTCTGAGCTCTGATCAACTCTGGCAGGACTGCCAGGAAACCATCAAGAGGAGTATCGGTCTTTTTAAGCAAGCTGGCTATGATTTAGAGGTTGAGGATTACCATTTTACTATTTTATTGGGCAACCCTGAAAAGGCCATGTTACAGCTCCATAAGGGTTACAGCGGAGATGGTGGAATCCCAGGTTATCTCATGTTAAGCATACTGCCTAATGACTATACTTTGCCACGTATTCAAGCGGCATTGGCTCACGAGTGCAATCACAATGTCCGCTTCCAATTTATCAAATGGAATCAGCAGACGACACTAGCAGACTGGGTAGTTAGTGAAGGATTGGCAGAGTCTTTTGCTGCTGAGCTCTATGGCAAGGAGCTCATTGGACCCTGGGTTACTTCAACCAGTCCAGAGCAATTAGAGGAGATTAAGCCCATCATCTCAAGTCAGCTTCAGCTAACAGGGATGGCGGAAATGGCTCCTTATCTCTACGGTGATGAAATTGCAGAGATTCAAGGTCAGATACCGGTTGGTATGCCTTATGCTGCGGGCTATGCTTATGGCTATCATCTTATACAAGCTTATCTGAAAAGAACAAGCAAGAGCATTATTGAGGCCACAGTAACACCAACAGAAGAGATTTTAGAGGCGACTGAAGACTTTTGGAAATGACACTTTTGTTTGAAAATTTGCCAGAACATGATATAATGTAGGTGATTTCAGGAGGTGATAGTATGCACTATAAAAGAATTGAATTGAAGGTGACAGATCAAGGAATTCATGAGCGCAAGATTTTTCAAGGTGTTAAAATTTTTAGCCGTAGCAAGTTATCTAAAGATCAGAAAAGCATTCTAACACAGAAGCTTTACCTGACTCCGAAGCAAAACATCGTTTACTATCAACGGACAGATGTCAACTATGACCAGAACTGGCAGCATAATAAGGACTATTACGAATTAGCTTATGGTCAGTTGGACAGAGAGACTGTTTTTAAGGTTTGTCAAGATTTTGACGAACTAAGTCCTTTTCTGGAAAATGAGCTGCTTGAGAAGCTAAAAGAAAAGCAGTTAACAGGCAAATTTTTTGAAAAATTAGATATATAAAAATCCGGCCGCTTTTATAAGCAGTCGGATTTCTTCTAGTGTGATAGTGCTTAAACAATACCTTTACTATCATAGCATTGGCTACATTAGTATACTGCCATCTATTCATCTGATAAGAGAGATTTTATCATCCAGATATTCATAGCTGGGTGGCCGGCGGCGTTAGCAAGTGGTTGTTGCAGTGATGTGAAACCATAGTGTTGATAGATGGCGACAGCCGTAGCCAGTTCAGTAGAGGTTTCTAGATAAAGCTGTTCATAACCAGCTAGACGGGCTTCCTGGAATATCCGCTTTATCAACCTGCTAGAATAACCTTTGCCACGGCTATTTTTAGTGACATACAGTTTTTGTAATTCAGCAATCTTATCAGACACAGGTGCAAAGCCACCACAGCCAACCAGCTGACCTTCATCTTCCAGAATAAAGTAAGCTGACCTCTCTTGCTGTTGATAGTAGTCGGCCAAATGATCTAGATGAGAATCAAAGTAGACAGTTCCAGGTTTGTCAAGCCCGAATTCTTCAAGACTAGCTCGAATGAGTTGTGCTACAGCTGGATTATCTCTTACTTCCATTGGCCGTAAGTTCATCATTTGTCCTCCGATAGGATGTATCGACTAATTAAACAATACCTTGTGCAATCATAGCGTTTGCTACGTTTTCGAAGGCAGCGATATTTGCTCCTGCAAGGTAGTCAGTACCAAGACCGTATGTTTCAGCAGTTGTTTTAGCTGTATTGAAGATGTTTGTCATGATGTCTTTGAGGCGTCCATCAACTTCTTCACGGGTCCATGAAAGGCGAAGGCTGTTTTGGCTCATTTCAAGCGCTGATACAGCTACACCACCAGCGTTGGCAGCTTTGGCAGGTCCGTAAAGGATTCCGTTTTCTTTGTAGACTTTAATCGCATCAAGGTCACTAGGCATGTTAGCACCTTCAGATACACAGATAACGCCTTGAGCAACCAAACGTTTAGCTGCTTCACCGTTGATTTCGTTTTGAGTCGCACATGGAAGAGCGATGTCGTAGTTACCAGCGTAAGTCCATACAGAACCTTCATGGTAAGTAGCAGTTGCTTTCTCAGCTGCATACTCAGTCAAACGAGCACGGCGTTTTTCTTTAACATCAACCAAAAGATCGAAGTCAATACCATTTTCGTCGATGACATAACCGTTTGAGTCAGATACAGAGATAACAGTAGCGCCGAGTTCAGTCGCTTTTTGAAGAGCATATTGAGCTACGTTACCAGAACCTGAAATAACCACTTTCTTACCAGCAAAACTGTTACCATTAGCTTTGAGCATTTCTTCAGTGTAGTAAACCAAACCATAACCAGTTGCTTCTGGACGAATCAAGCTACCACCAAATCCAAGAGGTTTACCAGTCAAGACACCCGCATCAAATTGGTTAAGACGTTTGTATTGTCCGTAAAGGTAACCAATTTCACGTCCACCAACACCGATATCACCAGCAGGTACGTCAAGAGATGGTCCGATATATTTTTGCAATTCAGTCATGAAGCTTTGGCAGAAGCGCATCACTTCAGCGTCAGTCTTACCTTTAGGATCGAAGTCTGATCCCCCTTTACCTCCACCGATTGGAAGTCCAGTTAAGACGTTTTTAAAGATTTGTTCGAAGCCAAGGAATTTCAAGATCCCTTGGTTTACAGTTGGGTGGAAACGAAGTCCGCCTTTATATGGTCCAACAGCTGAGTTGAATTGAACACGGTAACCACGGTTGACTTGGACTTTACCTTCACGGTCAACCCAAGGAACACGGAAAGAAATCACGCGCTCAGGCTCAGTGATGCGTGCCAAGATGTTTTCTTCGATATACTCAGGGTGTTTTTCAAATACAGGTTCCAAAGTGCTGAAGAATTCTTCAACCGCCTGGAGAAATTCAGCCTCATGCCCGTTACGAGCTTTCACAGTTGCAAACACGCTTTGGATATAGTCTTTAGCAGATGTCATATCGTTCTCCTTTTTGTTGTTATATTTTATTACATGAGCCATTATAGCAGAATTTTTTTTGAGTGTAAAGAAAAAAACAGAAATTTTCTAAAAATTCTTTCAATTTACAAAACCGAACGTTTTATATAGAAATTAGTTTCTCAAAGAGAAAATCTTAAAGTATGGTATAATATTAGAAATAAAAGGAATCTGGAGGATCAGAATCATGGTATCAACGAAAACACAAATAGCTGGCTTTGAGTTTGACAATTGCTTGATGAATGCAGCAGGTGTGGCTTGTATGACGATAGAAGAGCTTGAAGGGGTCAAAAACTCAGCAGCGGGTACTTTTGTCACGAAGACAGCGACCTTGGACTTTCGTCAGGGCAATCCTGAGCCACGTTATCAGGATGTTCCACTTGGTTCTATCAACTCCATGGGCTTACCAAATAATGGTTTAGACTATTATTTGGACTATCTTTTGGACTTGCAGGAAAAAGAGCCGAACCGTACTTTCTTCCTTTCCCTAGTCGGCATGTCTCCAGAGGAAACGCATACCATCTTGAAAAAAGTCCAAGATAGTGAATTCAAAGGACTGACAGAGCTTAATCTTTCTTGTCCAAATGTTCCAGGAAAACCTCAGATTGCTTATGATTTTGAGACAACAGACCGTATCTTGGCAGAAGTATTTGCCTACTTTACCAAACCTCTTGGAATTAAATTACCACCATATTTTGATATTGTTCACTTTGACCAAGCGGCTGCTATTTTCAATAAGTATCCACTCAAGTTTGTTAACTGTGTTAACTCTATCGGGAACGGCCTATATATAGAAGACGAGTCGGTCGTTATTCGTCCTAAAAATGGTTTTGGTGGCATTGGTGGAGAGTATATCAAACCGACTGCTCTAGCCAATGTGCACGCCTTTTACCAACGTTTAAATCCCCAAATCCAAATCATCGGAACGGGTGGCGTTCTTACGGGTCGTGATGCCTTTGAACATATCCTCTGCGGTGCGAGTATGGTGCAAGTAGGGACCACTCTTCACAAAGAAGGTATCAGTGCTTTTGAACGCATTACCAATGAACTGAAAGCTATTATGGCGGAAAAAGGGTACGAGAACCTAGAAGATTTCCGTGGGAAATTGCGCTATATTGATTAAGTTTAATAAAAAATCAGAAGAAAGGAGAGAAGATGCTAGCCATAGAAGAGAGTCAAAAGGTATCTCTATCAAATTTATCTAGCTTGAATCTATTTACTGGGACAGACCAGGGTCAGTTTGAAGTTATGAAGAGTCAAGTGTTGAAACAGATTGGTTATGATCCAGCTGATCTCAATTTTGCTTACTTTGATATGAAAGAAGTAGCTTATAAAGACTTAGAGTTGGAGCTGGTCAGTCTCCCTTTCTTTGCGGATGAGAAAATCGTGATATTAGACCATTTTGTCGATATCACAACAGCCAAGAAACGCTTTTTAGCAGATGATGAGCTCAAGTCGTTTGAGGCATACCTTGATAACCCTTCGCCAACAACAAAGTTGTTGATTTTTGCAGAAGGAAAGTTAGATAGTAAAAGACGGCTGGTCAAATTGCTCAAACGAGATGCGACTGTATTTGATGCTATTGAACCCAAGGAACAAGAACTCCGCCAGTATTTCCAAAAATGGAGTCAGACACAAGGTCTGCAGTTTGTGGGGCAATCCTTTGAAAATCTACTTCTCAAATCTGGTTTTCAATTTAGCGAAATCCAGAAAAATCTCCTCTTTTTACAGTCTTATAAGTCAGACGGCGTGATTGAGGAGAAGGATATTGTCGAGGCTATTCCAAAGACTCTGCAGGACAATATTTTTGATTTGACTCAGTTTATTTTAGCTAAGAAAATTGATCAGGCCCGTGACCTGGTTAGAGACTTGACCTTGCAAGGGGAGGATGAAATCAAGCTCATAGCTGTCATGTTAGGACAGTTTCGAACCTTTATCCAAGTGAAGATTTTATCAGAGGCTGGTCAGACGGAGTCGCAGATTGCAACCAGTCTGGGAACTTACTTGGGGCGCAACCCTAATCCTTATCAAATCAAGTTTGCACTGAGAGATTCGAGAGGGATTTCCTTGGCCTTTCTCAAGCGAGCGATTTCTTATTTAATTGAAGCGGACTACCAGATTAAGACAGGTGTCTATGAAAAAGGGTACCTGTTTGAAAAGGCACTTTTGCAGATCGCGGCAGAGGCAAATTGAGCAAAAAACTTGAAAAAAGAGGATGATTGCGTTATCATTTTCATATAGAAAGAAAAAGAGGTATTACAGATGGCTATTATCTTACCAGACCTTCCATACGCATACGACGCTTTGGAACCATACATCGATGCAGAAACAATGCACTTGCACCATGACAAACACCACCAAACATACGTAAACAACGCAAATGCAGCTCTTGAAAAACACCCTGAAATTGGGGAAGACCTTGAAGCCTTGCTTGCAGATGTTGAATCTATCCCTGCTGATATCCGTCAAGCACTTATCAACAATGGTGGTGGACACTTGAACCACGCTCTTTTCTGGGAATTGATGACTCCTGAGAAAACAGCTCCTTCAGCAGAACTTGTAGCAGCAATCGATGCAACATTTGGTTCATTTGAAGAGTTCCAAGCAGCCTTTACAGCAGCAGCTACAACTCGCTTTGGTTCTGGATGGGCTTGGTTGGTTGTCAACAAAGAAGGAAAGCTTGAAGTGACTTCAACAGCAAACCAAGACACCCCAATCTCAGAAGGTAAAAAACCAATCTTGGGCTTGGACGTTTGGGAACATGCTTACTACGTGAAATACCGCAACGTGCGTCCTGACTACATCAAAGCTTTCTTCTCAGTTATCAACTGGAACAAAGTAGATGAGCTTTACGCAGAAGCAAAATAAAAAGGCTCTATAATATTTGTAGTGGGTAAATCCCTTATAGATATTATGGAGCCTATTTTGTTGTAGAAAAAAAGTCCCAT
>NZ_JBJUSF010000001.1:0-141094 GCF_046098195.1 Streptococcus sp. ST14 | reverse complement strand
AACAAGATAGTCGGAAACTCAGCTATAAACGTTTTTATCGCCCTACTTTTCGCATGCACTTGACGAATAAAGAAATTCTAGACAAGCTTTTGAGCTATTCAGAAGACTTGAAACACCACTACCATCTCTATCAACTCTTGCTTTTTCACTTTCAGAATAAGGAACCGGATAAATTTTTCGGGCTCATTGAGGACAATCTAAAGCAGGTTCATCCTCTTTTTCAGACTGTCTTTAAAACCTTCCTCAAGGATAAAGAGAAAATTGCCAACGCCCTTCAACTACCCTATTCCAACGCCAAACTGGAAGCCACCAATAATCTTATCAAACTTATCAAGCGCAATGCCTTTGGATTTCGGAACTTTGAAAACTTCAAAAAACGGATTTTTATCGCTCTGAATATCAAAAAAGAAAGGACGAAATTTGTCCTTTCTCGAGCTTAGCTTTTCATCAACCCACTACAGTTGACAAAGAGCCGTATTAAAATAGTCTCTTATAGCTCTCTTCCAAGCTTGAGAACTCACGCGCGATCTTTTTACGCCACCGTACTGAGCAGTCTTTGGGCTACCTGTATCATCTCTATTCATATTTGAAGGTGGCAAGGTTTGTATAGCATGAATATCTAAAAATAAGCGTTGGTTAGTTGTCATTGTGTTTTTCTCCTTTGATTTGTTTATAATATGATCTTGCCCAATTTAGGCGAAGATTTTCTTGTACATTTTTTAAAAACCAATACAAGTCTTCAGCTAACTTAGCATAATCAACCTTTGTAGCAGGAGACTTTGTTTTGAGCAACATCATCATGTGGCGTAAATGGTAGATCAACTCTTCAAAAGTTGATGATGTAATCATAACATTGAACCTTCTGTCAATGGCTGTCGTGTCATCTCCTTTTCGAAGTTGACTAAGAGCAGAACCGATATTTTGATAAGTATCGGGCTCATCTAACATCACACTGGTTGAAGTTCCTTGTTGATGTAAGGCGTAAAATTGGATAGCTGTATAAATCGCTAACTCCTCATAGCTAGGCTGCTGGTATGAATTGACGAACTCCTCTGGTAAATGCTCAAATAAAATCGGCCAGATATCTGTTGCATCGCTCAAGGGTTTACCCAACGTTTTTCTAATTTTGGCCAGTGCGGCTTTACTCAATGGTGACTCCAACTCATAACTCAATTGTCTAATAATTCTTTTTGTGACAGAACCAACTGTCTGTTTGGATTGTTCCAACACACACACCTCCTATTTTAATTGTTGATGAAGCAAATATTCAAATGAATTATAGGCAGTTGCAATATTTTTTATTCGACCATCTTTTTCAATGCCGAGGTAGTCCCTAGTTCCTCCGTGACCTAAGATGCTCTTTGCTTCAGCTTTAACCATTTTTTTCAGCAAATCTCTCCATTCTTTGATTTTAGGATCCTTTTCATCATCTGGTAGGATACTGGATAACCATTCTCGAAAAGGGTGATCGATTTTGAAATAGAGCATTTCAACCATCTGATTAGTATAATTGTTGTTTGAGATATTCCTGATTTCTTTTAGTTCCTCTATATAGCGTTTATATACTTTGGAAATGACAGTTTTTGTTTCTTCTACCACCTCATTAATACGTGGTACCCAACCACTCTCATTAAAATCCGCCAAAACTAAATCATTGATAAGTATAGAGTCAATAACTTCATCAGTTGGAAGCCATGAAGTAGCATTTCCATCATCCTGCATACTAATGGAAATAATATTAAATAATCTATTTCCTATTATGTCACCTATATCTCCGAGCCAATCAATAATTCCCGGTTTTCTAAAGTGCCCTGTTCTATCTTCTACTGCTAGCAAACCAAATGACCGCCACAACGATTGATTCAAGAGATGTTTCCTAGGAGTATAGCTATCTTTATTTTCTCCTGTAGTATTATATTTCCATGTTGTCATCGGCTCTAAAAAATTGTCCCGATGATTAATTTCGGGTAATTTTACAATCTCAAAAGAGAAAGGCTTATTTAAATCATATTCTGGATCAATATAAATCCCTCTGCTCCAAATCGTATACAGATTAGCTAAATCTGTACATTCACTACCAAACAAATAGCGATTAATATTATCAGAACTAGCAAATTCCCAACAGGGACATTGAATACTTTCTAAATTACCATGGTCATAGAATGGCAAGATACAATTTAGTAACAGCGTTTCAAATAAAGAAGTTCCCTGTATAAAAACTGCCCCGATATCAAACAACCAGCCCTTTGACACTTTATATTTTTTTTTTCCAAAAATAACTTTATCGGATAATCCTGAGTACCCTTGAAAAGTTAAAAGCCATCGTGTAACTTCGGAAGCAGTCAGTTGTTCTTTATTTTTACTATTCTTTGGGGAAAATAAGGCTAACTTATTCTCACTCTCTGAAATCGTTCTATTGATATTTTTCCCAGAGATACTGCTTGCTTTTGCTTTACTAATTTTGTCTGCTACAATATCCTCTTTTCTAACTTGAAAAAATGGATATTCCTTATCAAATAAGTAAAAGCGGTCCCGCCATTTTTCTAGGTAATGACTAACAATGTCTGGGAACTTACCACTTTCCCAAAGATCTATCCATGTATCATATAAATCATCCTGATAGTCAGCAATATCAGATTCTTCCACAGGCTCAATTTGTTTAAACCGCTCATCTACTGCCAGATACTCATAGACATTACCATCTGCATCAAAGCGTGAAAAGACAGTATGTAACACAGCCAGCAAAACTCGCAGCACAGCAAAATCTTGCGTTTTTGTATCTCCTGCTAAATCTTTGTACTGATGAGCATTTATAAATAATTCCTGCAAGGAAACTTCTTTTGTTGTTCCTTTTTCATCATAAACGACAGAAATCCAGGGTTCATCTAGTAAATTAAATCGACTCATTCTTATTTAACCTCTCCATTGTAATCCCATATTTTTTATCATATAAGAGTTTAAACCCATTGAGAATAAACTCATTGTTTTCATCAAAAATAATCCCGAGAGCTCCTTTTAACCACGATGAATTTCGCCATTGACTTAAATAGCTGTTGTTATACCTTTCAAGCTCTTCAATAGTTTGATCGATATTATAGCCCTTGGATAAACTCATAGGAAGTCGTAAAGTATTTTGTGCTACTTTTTTAGCGACCAAAGGATTATCAATATTCTGAGATATATCTTGATTTTCAATAAATAAGCTATAGCCATCAGACATTTTTTTTAAAGCAATCACTTCAATTGTATCTTCAACATCACGAACCTGAGCATTAGATTTTTCTTCACTATCGTTTGGATGCAGGTTCTTCAACCAACCAATCAGACTATTGTTTCTATGTCTCGATATTTTTAAGACAGGATCATTGATACGGTATGTTCTTGCCTTTGTTTCCTTATTCTTAATCGTGACATCATGCTCCGTCTTAGCATCTAAATATTTTTGCTGAAATTCCTGACTTGAAAACTCAATTGTAAAATCTGGACTATAAACTTTCTGGACTAATGGTGAAATATCATCTGGTAATCTCATGATATCTGGTAAAAAGTGCTGAGTTCTGGCTAACAGATAATCACCATAAGCAAAACTACTTCCTTCTTCAAAATCCAACTCTTGGGAAGTTCCTAAAACGTAAAACCTAGCTATTTTATGCTTTTGAGGCCGGTCTATTTGGTGTCGATGAAGTCGTCCAATACGTTGTATTAGCAAGTCCATAGGTGCCAGATCACTTATCATCACATCGAAATCAATATCCAAGGATTGCTCAATCACCTGAGTTCCAATGATAACTTTCTTATGTGGACGGTCTACATTTTTTCCGATTTGTTGTAATAATTCTTTCTCTTTTTGGATTCTTTCGGTCGCAATAAAACTGGAATGAAGTAATTCCACCATATCATCTCCAAAAATTTCCGAAAAGTTTCTTGCCAACTCTTGGGATCTTCTCACTGTATTGACAATGATTCCAACTACTCCACCGCCCTCAAGGGCATCTTTAACAGTTCCCAATAACTGCTCTTCTTGTAAACGAATGATGTGAATGTCTTTTATGTTTTGCTTATTGAATGTTGTAACTTGATAAATCTCTGAGCCATCATTATAAGTGATTAAAGGATAAACGTCTGTCTTTAATTGGTCCGTATTTTCAATATCTCGCCATTTGATCCCCATCCCAGACATATAGCTTTTAAGGATATTTTCTCTTTGTTGAGAAGGTAATGTCGCTGACAAAATGACTACTGGAACACCATAGGCTCCCATCCATTTTATCGCCTCCATCAAATATTGACTCATATAAGCATCATAGGCGTGAACTTCATCAATAATAACAACCTTTTTACTAAAACCTAGATGACGCAAAGCTAAATGTTTTTGTTTCAATGCTAACATTAAGAACTGATCAACAGTCCCCACTACAAAATCATCTAAAGCCGAAGTCTTTCTCCCAGAAAACCATTCATTAATGATAACGCTACCATTTTCTACATCGTCAAAATTAAATGTATTAGCTTTAAGTTTTAAAAAATCTTCGTTTAGAGCTGCTTTCCCGTGTACCAACTGAATAGATAGTATGTCTTCAGAATCATCTTTTAAACTTTCAACCCATTTTTCAATACGATTAAAAATCCCATTCGATGTCGCCTGAGTTGGTAAACCAAAAAAAAGACCGCTTCTTCCCGTCTTAGTAG
Source organism: Streptococcus sp. ST14 (assembly GCF_046098195.1). NCBI lineage: Bacteria > Bacillati > Bacillota > Bacilli > Lactobacillales > Streptococcaceae > Streptococcus > Streptococcus sp. ST14. Next base: position 136,405 of record NZ_JBJUSF010000001.1, on the reverse strand, counting down.
CTAACTGCTCTGCTGTAATCAATGAAGCTTCTGTCTTCCCTAACCCCATTGGTGCTTCTAGAACTACAATCCCAGGTTTAGATATTTGAGTAATAACATGAGATAAGGTTGATTGAACATTATTAGGTTCAAATCCAAATCTTTCCTTATAAAGACTATCTGGTTTTGAGATATATTTAGGTTGCCACAAACTAGTTTTTTTCCACCTTTCAAACCCATCTTGAAGGCGTCTTAACTTATCTACCTCCTCTTTTTCATTGACACTTAATAAAGGAAAGTAGTACTCATTACTAGCAATCCAGTCAGCCATAATCAGCAATCCTGATAAGATAACTTGAGCAGGCTGTTTAATTCTAGGAAGCTCTCTCACAGAGTCAAACCCCAACTCATCTAAAGCACAGTTGAAGATTTCTTTTTGAACCAAATCCCAATTCTTATGGATAGCACTCTCCTTACTTTCATTTTGAAAATAGTTTGAAAGATAGCTCCCTTGATTTTTTACATCCTCAATCGTATCAATCGGTCGTCCATGGTGTCCACCAATAATAGTCGAAATATCCTCTTGAACACCATAACTAGATAGCAAATATTGACCTGCAAGGCTGTGATGACTCTTTTTTGGTGATGATAGTTGAAGTGAACTAATTTTAGTAAATCCTGACTGCTCCAATTTTTCTAATAGTTGAATATCCAAATCATCTGAATTTGCAAATCCTCTTTGAGTTTGAAAAGCTGGAGTTGCTTTCCCGATATCATGAACAGCAGCTAAAAATTGTGCAAGTCGTTTCCCTAAACCGTCATCATGTGTTACTGAATCCAGAGAATCCTCAATCAGCTTTTTTTGCCCCTCACTTAACCAATGCTCCCAGAGAAGTCCAATTATATCTTTTGTATCTTCTAGATGCTGAGACAAGGGTAACCAAAAAAATCTACCATTTTCTTCCTTTTTCTTAGCCCAAAGAGTATCGGACTTTTTCTTAGACATGATTCATCCCCTCTTCATCCCATTTTATATATTTCCATTTTATACCTAAAAGTTTTAAAATACAACAACAAGCATGGAAGGGGTTACAAAAACATGCTGTTTTCTAAAGTAGTGTAAACATAAGAATGGGAAAATCCTTTTTAGAGGAGTTTTAAAACATTACTAGAATGATCTTTATTAATATAAAACCATTCACCATAGAATTGCTTCACTTCCATACCCTAAAGTAAGAAATGGATGATATTTCCCTTAAATTAACTGTAAAGGATTGTATTGTTGAAAATGGGTACATTCTCTGTGATTCAAATATCAAAAAAAGAGAGAATAATGTAATCCTCTCCTGTTCTTCGTTATATGTGAGACTTTTCAATTGACAATGAACTTGTTTTCCTTATGTTTCATTTTTTGAGACTAATACCACGGTTTCAACTGGTTAAGACCGCCAGACTTTTAAATATTGCTGGGCTGTCTCTAAGTTAAAGGTTTTATCTGCGATGAGGCGCTCAACGAGGGGAGCAACTTCGGACTCACTAGCACCTGCTAGGAGCGCTAGGGATTTGGCCTGTAATTTCATGTGACCTTGCTGGATGCCCGTACTTACCAAGGCTTTGAGGGCCGCAAAGTTTTGGGCAAGACCGATGGACACGATAATCTGGGCTAATTCTTTGGCAGAAGGATTTCCCAGTAGTTCATGACTAAGAGCTACACGAGGGTTGAGTCCGATAGAGCCACCCTTGGTCGCTACCGGCATGGGTAAGGTCATCTGACCCACCAATTCTTCTGTGTCCCTATCTAGACTCCATAGACTGAGACCTTGATAACGTCCGTATCGACTGGCAAAGGCATGAGCCCCAGCTTCGATGGCACGCCAGTCATTACCCGTGGCGATTAAAATGGCATCAATACCGTTAAAAATCCCTTTATTGTGAGTAGCTGCTCGGTAAGGATCAGCCTGCGCAAACTGACTAGCCAAGGATATTTTCTCCGCAATTTCTCGTCCTTGGTCCCTTTGGGGACTCAAGTAGCGAAAGGCGATACGACAGCTTGCAGTCACCAGAGAATCGGTCGCGTAGTTGGACAGGATTCCCATGAGACTCTGTCCTTGACTGAGTTCTTCTAAGACTGGCTTCAAGGCTTCCAGCATGGTGTTGAGCATATTGGCTCCCATAGCTTCCTGGGTATCGACATGGAGATAGACAACGAGAAAGTCTGTTTCACCTTTGATCTGCTCTACATGTAAATCACGCGCCCCGCCTCCACGTTTGACGATAGAAGGATAGGCTTGATTGGCAAGTTCCAAGAGTTCGGCTTTCTTGCTGGCAATCTTCTCTTGCGCTTGTTCAGGATCAGCAACTTGATAAAGGGCTACCTGACCAATCATCTGGCGCTCATGTACTTGAGCAGTAAAGCCACCTGCTCGCTTGATGATTTTGCTGGCATAGCTGGCCGCAGCAACCACGGACGGTTCTTCTGTCACATAGGGAACTGTGTAGTCCTGACCATTCACCACAAGCTCTGGAATGACGGAATAAGGCAGAGAAAAAGTTCCTACCACATTCTCACTCAGCTGATCTGCAACTGCCAAGCTGACTTGTTCATCCTGCTCGAGACTCGTTTGCTTTTCAGGACTAAGGAGCGCCTGAGCTTGTAACAACTCAAGGCGCTCATGGTATGATTTTTTAGAAAATCCATTCCAACTTATCTTCATTATTTTTCAACCTTGCTATAACGGCGTTGGTGGTCGACAATTTCAACCAAGGCATAGTCTTGATGTTCATAAGCTGCAAATTGAGCTGAGCCAGACTCATCCAACTGCACCTCTTCGAAGAAGACTTTTTCATAGTCTGCAACAGACAATGCTGTACGTTGTTTAAGTTTGCTCAAACGATCCTTATCAAGGTAAGCCTCATAGCCTTCGACCAATTCACCACTAAAGAACTCTGAAACCGCTCCACTTCCGTAACTGTAGAGGGCAATTTTATCTCCAGCCTTCAAAGTCTCTGCATTTTCCAAAAGGGAGAGAAGGCCGAGGAAGAGGGAACCCGTGTAGATATTTCCAATCATCTGACTGTAGAGAATGGACTTATCAAAGTTCTCTTGCAAACTATCCTGTTTTTCTTTAGACAAAGTTTTGTCCATCATCTTGCGCAAACCTTTTAGGGCCAACTTAGGATAAGGCAAGTGGAAGCAGATAGCCACAAAGTCATCCATAGTCCAATCGTAGCGTTTCTTGTATTCATCCCAAGTCGTTGTCAGGCAATCAAGATACTGTTGGGTCGAGTACATGCCGTTTACATAAGGAGTGCTTGAGTAGTTCGGACGCCAGAAATCCATGATGTCGCGCGTTTGAGCAACATTATCATTGTTAAAGGCCATGATGCGCGGATTCTGGGTGATTAGCATCGCTACACTTCCAGCACCCTGAGTTGGTTCACCTGGAGTTCCTACACCATACTTGGCAATATCACTGGCAATGACCAAAACCTTAGACTCTGGAGAATTTTCCACATGCAATTTAGCATAATGAAGGGCAGCTGTCGCTCCATAGCAGGCTTCTTTGATTTCAAAGCTACGGGCGAAAGGCTGAATGCCTAATAGGCCATGAACAAAGACTGCCGCTGCCTTACTCTGGTCAATTCCTGACTCGGTCGCCACAATGACCATGTCGATTTCTTCTTTTTCTTTATCTGTGAGGATAGAGTTGCTTGCACTAGCTGCCAAGGTAACAATGTCCTCAGTCAGTGGCGCAATACTAATTTCATTTAACAAGAGTCCCTTGCTAAATTTTTCGGGGTCAACTCCCCTCGCTTCTGCTAAGTCTTGTAATTTCAAGACATATTGACTGGTCGCAAAACCAATCTTATCAATACCGATTGTCATATTTACCTCTGTTTTTTCATTCATTGTAAAAAATCGTTTCATTCTATTTTATCACAAATAGGGACAAAAGAGAGAAAAAAGACTTGATTCAACAAATCAAGTCTTTGCTTTGATTGTATTAGGAAGAGATTCCTCGTTGTTTTCGGATGTAGTAATAAAGCTTTAAAATCACCGTTCCACTTGCCATTCCAATAGAAATAACAAGAGCTAACATAACCACCAAAGTCGCACTAGCAATAGCATGGCTGTAATCGCCAGTCACAAAGAAAGCTGTCGTTCGATAGGATAAATAACCTGGCACCAAGGGGGCAAGAATGGCCAAGACAAAGACCACCGCTGGTGTCTTATAGACAATACTTAAAATCTGACTGATGCAAGAGCCAATTACTGCTGCGATAAAGGTCGCGACAATAACATTGGTTGGTTCTTTGAGGACGAGATAGAGGAGCCAAACGCCCATTCCCAAAACACCACCAGGTAGGAGCATGGAGCGTTGAACATTCAGTACGATTAGAAAGGTGATAATGGCGAGTAAACTCGCCACTGCTTGGAGCAAAATACTTGTTAGAGTCATCTTATGTCATCAAAACCAGGGCGACCGAAGTGCCGGCCCCTAAAGCGAGGGTAATGAGCAGAGATTCAAACATCTTGCTCATACCAGAGTTGATATGGTTGGTCATGATATCCCGAACCGCATTTGTCAGAGCAATCCCTGGAACAAAGGGCATGACAGCTCCTGCTATGATCAGGTCTGCTGTCGAAGGAAATCCAGTGTAACGGGCCCAGAACTGGGCGATCAATCCGAAAACAAAGGCACCCGCAAAGGCCGTTACAAAAGGAATGCGGACAAACTTCTCTACATAGAGAGAGAAGGCAAATCCAAATAAAGTCGCAATAGCCGCACCAAGAGCGTCATAAACATTGCCCCCAAACATAATTGAGAAGAAAGGGGCACTGAGGGTCGCTGCTACAGTCACTTGGAACTTAGTATAAGGAAGGGCTTGATTGCCGATTTCTTTGAGCTTTTTAAAGGCTGTCGAGAGATCAATCTGTCCTCCGACAAGCTCCCGTGATACTTGGTTGACATCACAGACTTTTTCAATGTTATAAGAGGATGAGGTTACCCGTTTCATTCGAGAAATATTAGTATTTTCAATAGAAAAGAAAATAGCAGCGGGCATGGCAAGTACATTGCAATCCATAATCCCTTGTGAATGGGCAATACGAATCATGGTATCCTCTACCCGATGAATCTCCGAACCACTTTTCAAGAGAATGGTTCCAGCTAACATAATGACATCAATGACGTCATTCAACTCTCTTGATTTGTCCATTTTCTCCTCCTTTTTTCTACTCCCTATATTTTATCACAAAATCTTGTTAAAAAAAATCTTTGTCATGATTTCATGACAAAGATTCGTTTAATCTCGAGAACTTTCGCGGTTTCCTTCATTGTTTGGTTGATTCGTTGGAGGATTATTACCTTGTTGATTACCTTGTTGGTTCCCTTGATTTGGTGTTGTTGTAGAACCCTGGTTCCCTCGTTGAGCAGGGTTAGAGGATGAAGTTGACGGTGGTGTTTTCGGTTTGTAAATCGAAATCTTGATACGCGTTCTAGCAAGGTCAACCTTTTCACCAGCTTTTGGTGTTTGATCTACAACCGTACCCTCTGCTGTTCCTTCAGGAGCAGTCGATACTTCAATAACCTCAATATTAGCCTCTTTTACTCCGACAATCTGAGTCAGATTATTCTTAGTAAATTCGAGACTTGAACCGATGTAGTTCGGCATGCTGACACTAGTCACCTTCTTAGCTACTGTTAAGGTAATCGTAGTGGCTTTTGAGAGATCATAGGTAGAACCCGATGCAGGGGTCTGTCTGAGGACGGTGCCAGGTTCGCTTTCGCTGGATTCTTCCTCTTCCATCTGGATTAGATTTTCTGGTACCTTTTTCTCCTTGAGCTCAGCTACAACTTCTGTGTACTTGCGTCCGACGTAATTGCTCAATTGGAAGGATTGCTTCCCAGAAGAAACAATCAAATTGACCTTGGTCCCTTCTTTTCGGCCGCTACCAGCTTCTGGATCCGTTCGAATAACACGTCCTTCTGCTACTGTATCGCTGGCCTCTGACTTTTCTTCACCAGCTTCAAACTTGGATTTTTTAAGAGTTTCCTTAGCCTCTGCAACGGTTTGTCCAGCTACGTTAGGAATAGCAATCGTTGCTGGTGTCCTTGACAAAATCCAGACCAAAGAGGCTGCAACCAATAGAAGACTGGCCAAAAGAATCATATAGCGAGCCTTAAACTTCCGTTTCTTGGCTGGCTTTGGTGCAGGTGCTGGCTCAGCGACTGGTTGAGTTACTTTCTTTGGCTGAGGACGCTCTTCCTGCGCAGGCGCTTTAGGAATAGACGTCAGTGTACTTTGTGGAACTTTAGGCAAGGTCTTGGTATCTGCCTTGCTGGCATCATCAAAGACCAGTTTCGGTTCATTTCGGCGATTGTAAGACAAGCTAGTTGACAAGTCCACATACATCTCCGAAACAGACTGATAGCGATCCGTCAATTTCTTGGCCGTTGCCTTGATGACAACATTTTCTAAAGCCTGAGGGACAGATGGATTTTCAGCTATGACGGACGGAAGTGGTTTCTGGAAATGCTGGAGGGCAATCGTAACCGCGCTATCCCCATCATAAGGGATATGACCTGTCAGCATCTCATAGAAGATAATCCCCATCGCATAGATATCACTCTGGAAAGTCGCTTTTGACCCACGTGCTTGCTCAGGTGACAAATAATGAACGGAGCCTAGCATCGAGTTTGTCTGAGTCAGACTGGTCTCCGCAAAGGCTACTGCAATCCCAAAGTCGGTGACTTTGGCTGTGCCATCAGGTGTCAGTAGGATATTTTGAGGTTTCAAATCGCGGTGAACAATGCCTCTAGTATGGGCTAAGCGCATCGCCAAGAGGATTTGCCCCATGATTCGAACCGCTTCTTCATTTGAAAGAGGATGGTGTTCTTTGATATAACGCTTGAGGTTAAGCCCTGCTACGTACTCCATAGCTAGGTACTGTTGACCTTCTTCCTCACCAATATCTGTTATCCGAACGATATGAGGATGGTCCAGATCTGCCATAGCCCTCGCTTCACGCTGGAAACGTGCTACAGCAATCGGGTCTGTCTGGTAGTTGGTCCTCAGGACCTTGACCGCCACTTCTTCCCCGTCTAGGATCAAATCCTTGGCCAGGTAAACATCTGCCATGCCCCCTCGACCAATCTGTTTGATAATCCGATACCGCCCGGCAAAAATCTTGCCGATTTGGATCATTCTGCTTCCTCCTCGTTCATGTAAACAAGGGCAACCGTAATGTTGTCTAAACCTCCTGCATTGTTAGCGAAACGAATGAGGGTTGCCGCCTTGTCTGCTAAGGAAATATCGCTGGTTACGATATCATAAATCTCACTGGCCGAAATCATATTGGTCAAACCATCACTATTGAGCAAGAGATAATCTCCTGACTCCAGTGTAATCATTCCAAAATCTGGTTGAATCTCATCTTTTTGTCCGATGGACTGAGTGATGATATTTTTTTGGGGATGCGCTTCAGCTTCTTCTGGAGTCAACTGGCCAGCCTTGAGCAATTCATTGACCAAGGAATGGTCACTGGTCAACTGGTGGTACTCTTCTCCACGAATCAAACCGATACGAGAATCTCCAATATGAGCATAGATAGCTTGGTTGTCAATAATAGCCATAGCTTCTAGCGTAGTTCCCATACCTTTGTAGTCTTCGTCCTGACCTAGTTGATGAATTTTTTGATTTTCAATCTCTAGGTAGTGGGCAAACCACTCACGAACTTCATTGACTGAGTCGATTTGGGTATCCACCCAAGCCACGCCTAGGTCTGTTACCGCCATTTCACTAGCGATATTTCCTGCACGGTGCCCTCCCATCCCGTCAGCCAAGAGGATCATAGTGCGTCCTGCTCGGTTGACAAAGTGATTGACATAGTCTTGGTTATTTGTTCGTTTCTGACCAACATCTGTTAATAATGCTATTTCCATTGTGTCAGTTCCTTCCTAATCTGATATCTTACGAAATTGGCTAATGAAGAATCCATCACTTCCGTACAATTCTGGAGTAATCAGGATACAGCCATCTTTCAGGATATCTTTACATTCGTGTTCTAGTTTAACCTGTTCGAACTCTGGGTGACTTTCTAAAAACGCCTCAACGACTTGAAAGTTCTCCTCAGAGACAATAGTACAGGTACTATACGTTATTATACCACCTTTTCGTAGTGTTTGACAAACACTACCTAATATTTCCAGCTGAATTTCCTGTAGGGACGTGAAATCTGCCGTTTCTTTATTGTATTTGATATCTGGTTTGCGGCGCAAGAGGCCGATTCCAGAACAAGGGGCATCTACTAAAATCTTATCAAAAGAGTCTTTTTCAAAAAACTCATGCACTTTTCTGGCGTCCAATTTTTGCGTTTGCACCCGATCTGCCACACCCAGACGTTGGGCGTTTTCTTGGATCAAGTCCAACTTGTGATCATAAAGATCCAAAGCCGTCACCTTACCAGATGTGAGGAAAGAAGCCATATGGGCTGTTTTCCCACCCGGAGCTGCACAGGCATCCAGGACCTGCTCATGGCCTTGCAGATCAAGAGTGGGAGCAACCAATTGACTGGACTCATCTTGGATGGTAATAGCACCCTCTAAAAACAAATCATGTCCCGCAAAGTGTCCCTGCTCCTTGACCAGACCAGAAGCGACCAAAGGAGAATCACTCGCCTCTAATATGGCCTTGATTTCCTCCTTTCGGCTCAAGTCGGTCACTCGGATACTGGCTTTGTTGCGCACCAAGAGACTTTTAAAGATGGCTTGTGCTCGCTCTTCACCGTATTCTTCCTTGAGCTTAGATACTAGCCAAACTGGGAGAGAATAGGCAATGGAATCACGCTTGTTTTTGCGTTTGATACTGTCAATGTCTGGCCAGCCTTCTCGCAAGATATGACGAAGGACGGCGTTGACTAATTTTTCACTGCCTTTTTTACGGGCTTTGGCTAGCTCTACCGCTTCATTGACTACAGCGTGATTAGGAATCTTATCCAGATACCGGAGTTGGTAGGCGCTCAGAAGGAGCAGGATATAGAGCCAGTTATCTAGCTTGTCTCGGTCTTGGATAAAGTGGGACAGATACCATTCCAGAGTCAGTTTGCGAGCTACCGTTCCGTAGACAATCTCTGTCACCAAACCCTTATCTGCTACTGAGAGTTGACTCCCCTTGAGGTGTTTGTTTAAAGCAATATTCGAATATGCTTGGTTGACTAGAACATCCTCTAGCACTGCTAGAGCTAGACTTCTAGCCGTTTCTACTTTAGTCACCAAATCGTTCTCCTACTGTCAATGTGCGTCCCACTCCGTTGAGGAAGGAAGAAATATCCATCTTAGGCTTACCAGCTGGCTGCACTTGCTTGAGAGACAGAGCACCTTCTGACGTAGCGACGATCAATTCCTTCTTGCCAATAGATAGAATCTCACCTGGAGCTCCCTGACCTTCTACTGGCAGGGCTTCATAAATCTTAAAGCGATCACCCTTAAGGAAAGTATGGGCAACAGGCCATGGATTCATGCCACGTATTTGGTTGAAGAGTTGACGATTGGTTTTAGTCCAATCGAGTTTCTCTTCTTCTGGCTTAATATTTGGCGAGAAAGTGACCTGACTAGGATCTTGAGGCACAGGTTTGATCTCCCCAGCAATATAGCCAGGTAGCGTATCCAAAAGCAAATCACGACCAACAATCGCCAATTTTTCAAACAAGGTACCAACATTGTCCTCATCTGTGATGGGAATACTGCGACGGGAAATCATATCTCCTGCATCCATTTCTTTAACCATTTCCATAATGGTCACACCAGCTTCCTCATCTCCTTGAATCAAGGCATAATGAATGGGAGCGCCACCACGGTGTTTGGGAAGAAGGGAAGCGTGAACGTTAACCGCAAAGTCCATGCTATCAAGAAGTTTACTTGGGAGAAACTGCCCAAAAGCAGCGGTCACAATCCCATCTGCTCCTAAATTCATAATAGCTTCCAGCTCTGGGCTTCCAGATAATTTTTCTGGTTGGTAGATAGGAAGGCCTGCTTCTTTAGCAGCCTGCTTGACTGGGGTTTCTTGGACCACTTTTTTACGGCCGACAGCGCGGTCTGGCTGGGTCACAACAGCTAGAATCTCGTAACGATCATCTGATAACAAACCCTTCAAAACTGTCGCTGAAAAATCAGGTGTTCCCATAAAGATTAGTTTTGTCATTTCTTCTCCTTCTTATAAAAACTGCTGCGGTTCGTGGTCAATGCTGAGACGAAGCTCGCTATTTTCACGTTCTTGAGTCAAGGCCAAGACCTGGTTAAGAGTTGGTCCCAGCTCATCTTCTAAACGGTATTTAATCAAAATCTGGTAATGATAAAGGTTGTGGGTACGGGCAATGGGTTTTGGTGTCGGTCCAAGGATTTTACTAGTTTCCGATAAACCTGATCGCAAAATTCCCATAACTTCATAGGCACGTTTGACAACCTCTTCTTCTTTCTTGTGAGAGAGGGTAATCCCAATAGTGAAATAATAAGGCGGATAGCCGAGTTGGCGTCTGATACTCATTTCATAGGCATAAAAACCTTCGTAATCCTGATCTTTTGCAAAACGAATGGCATAGTGTTCTGGATTGTAAGACTGGATCAAGACCTGCCCAGCCTTTTCCGCTCGACCTGCACGACCAGCCACCTGGGTCAAGAGTTGGAAGGTTCTCTCAGAAGAACGGAAATCAGGCAGATTCAAGGCCGTATCCGCATTGAGCACTCCGACCAAGGTCACATTGGGAAAATCCAAGCCCTTAGCAATCATCTGAGTTCCCAGCAAGATATCTGCTTCACCTTGGCCAAACTGGTCAAGAAGAGCTTGGTGACTGCCTTTCTTGCGGGTCGTATCCACATCCATCCGCAGAATGCGTGCCTGAGGAAAGAGCTCTGCCAGCTCATCGTAAGCTTTCTGAGTCCCTGTACCGTAGTAGCGAATGCTGCGACTCTGACAGTTGGAACAGACATGAGGAATTCCCTTAGAAAAGCCACAGTAATGGCAATTCATGGTCTTGGTATCCATGTGGAGAGTCAGAGAAATATCACAGTTGGGGCAGCTATCTACCGTTCCACACTCCCGACACATAACAAAGCTAGAATAGCCCCGACGGTTGAGCATGAGGACTACCTGCTCTTTTTTATCCAGTCGGTCTTGGATGGCCTCTAGCAAAGGGGGCGTAAAGTTTGACGTCTCATTCTGCCCGATATAGTCACGAAAGTCAATCACTTGAACCTCAGGAATAGTGGCTAAAGGATTAGCTCGTTGTGTCAGACGTAAGTGTTGATAGACACCTTTTCCAGCTCGCGCACGGCTTTCTAAGCTCGGTGTCGCCGAACCAAGGACCAGGGCTGCTTGATTGTACTGGGCCCGTAGAATGGCGACCTCTCTAGCATGATAACGGGGATTGCTGTCTTGTTTGTAGCTAGCTTCATGCTCTTCGTCGATAATTATAACACCTAGATTTTTCAAAGGAGCAAAGATAGCTGATCGAGCGCCAACAACAACTTGGGCATCGCCACGCTCAACCTTGCGCCATTCGTCGTACTTTTCACCATTGGACAGGCCTGAGTGAAGAATGGCTACTTTCTCACCAAATCGAGCAATAAAACGCTCCGTCATTTGTGGCGTCAGAGAAATCTCAGGCACCAGCAAAATAGCCGTCTTACCCTTATCCAAGGCTCCTTGGATAATCTGCAAGTAAACCTCCGTTTTCCCACTTCCTGTAATCCCTTGAAGGAGGAATGGAGGCTGTTGACTACCAATAGCACTGACAACCGCATCGCGAGCTTGTCTTTGCTCTGGGTTCAGCTCCAAAGGTCTACTTGCTTCAATGCCTTCAAAATAAGCAGCTGAACGTTGCACTTCCTTTTGGACTAGAGTCAAAGCTCCTTGCTCCACAAAAAAGTTGACTTGCTCCCGTGAGTAGGATTCTAACAAGCTAGCCAGAGGAGCACTTTCAGGATGAGACAGCAGATAATCTCTCAGCTCTGCCTTTTTCTTAGCACGCGCAGAAATCTCAATACCTTCTAACCGATCGACATGGACCTTATACCAAGACTGGGTCTTGACCTTCTTCTGATCGACAGCCTGATACTCTAAGCGAAGCAGACCTTTTCTGGTCAAGCGCATCATTTCTGCCTGTTTGGCCAAATCCAGAGAAGAAAAGGCTAGCGAATCTTCTGAACCAAACAAGCGCTCTTTGTCTTGCCGACTCAAACCTTCCAGAGGATAGAGAATCTTATCATAGCTGGAGTTTAAAAATCCCGGCAACATGGCTTTTAGGATGGAGATTTTGTAAGAAAAGACAGACTTTCGAAGCTCCTCAGCTAGCCAAAGTTGCTCCTGAGTCAAGACTGGAGAAAAGTCTAGCACCTCCGCAATCTCTTTCAAGTCCTGATCAGCCACCTCTTCATCCGAATGGGACTCCAGGCCTAGAACAATCCCTTGGATCAAACGATTGCCCTTACCGAAGGGGACATGGACCCGTATACCGACTTCCAGCATGTCTATAAATTCCTCTGGGATCTTGTAACTGTATGGCTGGTCCGTCTGCATCAGGGGAACATCCACGATAATCTTTGCGATAGCCATCTTCTCACCTCCTTCTTGTCAGTACATTCTTGCAATAGAAAAAATAAGATTGAGTCCCCCCAACCTTAAATTTTTTCACCATCTTCTTTTTCTTTAGCGATTTGCTCTTTGATTTTCTTTTCTTCTTCTTCTTTGCGGCGTTTTTCTTCTTCGATACGGAGACGAACTGCTTCACGTTTTCCTTCTGGATCTGGGTGAATGGTTACATTTCCAGACTCGATTTCTTCTAAAGCACGAAGAGTTGATTTTTCAGATTTGAATTCTTGAGTTGCAGGTGCTCCAGCTTCTAATTCGTGGGCACGTTTTGCTTCCAAGATTACGAGTGAATATTTTGATGGTACCTTGTCCAGCAAGGTATCAATAGAGGGTTTTAACATCATTTGCTTGTACCTGTTTCCTATAGTTTATCGAGGGGTTGGAGATTTTGGCAACATCTCCTGATAGTGACCAATGACACGGTCCACACGGAAGTGTTCTGCTTCGATCACACGCTTGACACGTTCAGCAGCGAGGGGCACCTGATCGTTGACAATGGCATAATCATACTCACGCATGAGGGCAATTTCTTCCTTAGCTTTTTCGATTCGTTGGGCAATCACTTCTGCACTATCTGTTCCACGACCTACCAAACGATCTTGCAATTCATCCAAATCTGGTGGTGTTAGAAAGATAAAGACAGCATCTGGAACCTTTTTCTTAACCTGAAGGGCTCCTTGGACTTCAATCTCAAGAAAGACATCAATTCCCTTGTCCAAAGTTTCATTGACATAAGTCAGAGGAGTTCCATAATAGTTACCGACATATTCTGCATATTCCAACATCTGACCTTGACGAATCAGCTCTTCAAACTCTTCACGAGTACGGAAGAAATAATCTACTCCGTCCACTTCACCAGGACGTTGCGCACGCGTCGTCATCGATACAGAGTATTGAAATTGATTCTCAGAACTCTCAAAAATCTCTCTTCTAACCGTTCCTTTCCCAACTCCTGAAGGACCAGAAAAAACGATTAGCAAGCCTCGGTCTGCCATTATGTCTCCTTTAGTTAGTCTGTGAAATAAAGTAAAATTTCTCTCGGATACTGGTGATAGTGTCAGTTATCCTTCTACAGTCTTTCTATCTAGTGTAACAAAAAAGCAGTAATATTTCAACTGCTCTTTCTTATTTATTTAGCATAATCTACTGCACGAAGTTCGCGGATCACGGTTACCTTGATATTTCCTGGGTAATCGAGATTGTTTTCAATTTTCTCACGAACTTTGTGAGCCAAGATTGTGACTTTGTCGTCTTTGATTTGTCCTGGATTTACCATGATACGGATTTCACGTCCTGCTTGAAGGGCGAAGCTATTTTGCACGCCTTCAAAGCCATTGGCGATTTCTTCCAAATCATGGAGACGCTTGATGTAGCTTTCAAGAGATTCACTACGAGCACCTGGACGCGCTGCACTCAAGGCATCTGCTGCAGCAACGATCACTGCAATGACGCTTTCGGCTTCGACATCACCGTGGTGGCTAGCAATGGTATTCACCACAACTGGGTGTTCCTTGTACTTACGAGCCAACTCTGTACCAATCTCAACGTGGCTACCCTCAACCTCGCGGTCAATAGCTTTCCCGATGTCGTGAAGGAATCCAGCACGACGGGCAAGAGCTGCATTTTCACCAAGTTCACTGGCGATGATACCAGATAACTTAGCAACCTCAATCGAATGACGCAAGACATTTTGTCCATATGAAGTACGGAACTGCAAACGTCCCATGATCTTCATCAAGTCTGGATGGAGGTTTGGCGCACCAATCTCGCAGGCAGCAGCCTCACCGTATTCACGGATTTTATTGTCAATCTCTTGACGGTTTTTCTCCACCAACTCCTCGATACGAGCTGGGTGGATACGGCCATCCTTGAGCAACATTTCCATGGTCATACGAGCAATTTCACGACGAATCGGATCAAATCCTGACAAGGTTACCACTTCTGGCGTGTCGTCAATGATGACATCTACCCCTGTCAAACTTTCAAAGGTACGAATATTGCGTCCTTCACGACCGATAATGCGTCCCTTCATGGTATCGTCTGGTAGGTGAACTGTAGAGTTTGTTGACTCTGCTACATATTCACCAGCGATACGTTGCATAGCCTGAACCAAGATATCTTTCGCAATCTTGTCTGAACGTTCCTTGACCTCTTGCTCTGCCTCACGAATGCGGCTAGCAATTTCCTTGGTCAAATTTTCCTCTGTCTGAGCCAAGATAATATCTCGAGCCTCAGTTTGGGAAAGGGAACCGATACGTTCAAGTTCAGCTTCTTTTTGTCTTTCGACTTCCTCTAATTGCTCTTCACGTGCATCAAGGTTTTTTGCTCTATCAGAAATACTTTGTTCTTTTTGTTCAAGTGTTTTTTCTTTGTTCGTCAAATTGTCGTCTTTGCGGTCAAGACTCGTTGCACGTTCCGTCAAACGACTTTCGATTTGCTTGAGCTCCTGACGTTCTGACTTAAATTCAGCGTCCACTTCTTCACGGTATTTTCTGGCTTCCTCTTTGGCCTCCAATAGTGCTTCTTTTTTAAGAGACTTGCTTTCGCTCTTAGCTTCATTTAGCAATAAATCCGCTTCGCGCTCAGCTTGTCCTCGTAAATTAGTTGCTTCTTGTTCAGCATTTAGAAGCATCAACTCTGCAGCCTCTTGAGATGATTTCATCTTAGCTGAGATGCTGACATATCCAATGACTAAACCAATGATGACGGCAAAAACAACAATCGCAATGGTCATGATTTCCATGTTTTTACCTCATTAAATTTGTTTATCGAATGACATACATTCTTTAATATTCTATCATAAAAAAGGAATTTAAACAAACCTAAATTGAAGAGTTTTGTGTGAATTTTAGGAGAAAGTTCTGAAATCCCCAAACAAACTTTCTAACACTTAAAAATGACATTTTCATTAAAACATACAATAAAAAAAAGCCTACCTTTTAGTAGACTTAGTAATGATCTTTGAAGGACAAGAAAGCCACGCTATCTCCATCTATCATATAAATCAAGCGATTTTCTGCATCAATGCGCCGTGACCAAGCTCCTTGATAGTCATATTTGAGCGGTTCTGGTTTCCCCATTCCTACAAAAGGATCGCGTTGAATATCTTTGATTAATTTATTGATTCTTTTTAATGTTTTCTTATCTTGGTTTTGCCAATAGCAATAATCCGCCCAGGCATCTTCTGTAAAATTGAGCAGCATTTCTCACTCCTCAATCATATGTACCTGAGTGCTTCCAGCACGAACTTGAGCCATTCCTCGCAAGACCTTGTCAGAAAGTTCCTTATTTTGAGCGATTCTCAGGGTTTCCTGAATACTATCCCACTCGCTCTTTGAAAGGACTACAATATCCTCATCTGGATTTTTATTGACCACTGTTAAAGGCTCAAATTCATCGTTTACCTTCTTCATGTAGTCTTTTAAATGATTTCGGAATGTTGAGTAAAGAACTGCTTCCATAACCATACCTCGTTTTACCTCTTTTCCACTATTATACACGAAAAGAAAGAAATTGTCAGGAACTTGTACAAGATTTTTCTTTTCTATCTATTTATTCGAAAATCTTCTAAAAAAGCCTACCTTTCAGTAGACTTAGTTTGTTTCTATTCTAATCGGCACTCTGCCAAAATTCTGCTCTGCTATACTTGGTTGTCCCAGTTGGTAAATCTGGTCTGCCTTTTGGGTCATAGCATCCCAAGGTTCTTTCCCAATTCGGCTGACTAGTTGGACTTGGTCTTTCAGAGACTTAAGATGTTGTCTGCCTTTTTCGGTAAAACCAAGGACATGAATGGCTTCTGGCAAGTCACTTTCTCTGGCCTGCACCAGGATATAGGTCAAGAGGCGTCTGACACGCGCTTTGGTATAGCGTTTGGTCGCAACCGCCTCGACCAATTCGTCAACAGACTGTGCTTTTTTGATAGCTTCCTTGATGCGCACTTCCATTTCTTGATTGACCTGATAAATGGTGGTTAGGTCTGTATTTGACAAGATTTGATAGCGGAGCAAGGGAAAATAGTCATCCCAGCTCACCTTACTGGCCTGCTCAAAAAGGGCAAGAGAAGGCATAAAGCGTTCTAAGAAATCTTGGTCCCTCTGATGCTGACGAAGAGCTGTCGCCGAGGCAAAGTCCACATCCTTGTCCACAGAATGATAGCCAGCTCCTTGACGCTGAATAGGATGCAGTTTGATGTTTCGTCCTGCAACCGCCTTGGCATAGGCCAGAGCAAGGACATGATTGGGCGTGTTGCCTGAAAAATCAAGACCAGCAAATTCCTTCCACATGGCTTGGGTTTTCTGGGGATAAGATAGTGAATCAGGCAGATTGTCCACAAAATTCTCCATCTCAGCACCTCGCTCTGTGTATAAGTCAGCAATTTTCTGATAATCCAGAACTTCCTCTGTCCCAAAGGCTAGGCTATCAATCCCCAGCCGTGCCAAGATATCCACAGCTCCTTGACCGAAGAAATCAGCTGCCTGAACACTGACTAGAAAGGGCAATTCCACTACCAGATCCGCTCCATTCTCCAGTGCCATCTGGGCCCGTGTCCACTTGTCTACAATAGCAGGCTCTCCACGCTGCATGAAATTTCCAGACATGGCAACGATTTTCAGCCCATCCGCCTGATCCAGCAGGTATTTGTGGCCATTATGAAAAGGATTGAACTCCGCTATAATACCTGTAATGGTCATGATGCTCTCCTACTTCTGCACGACAAAAAACCAACGTCTACTAGTCTCAGTCGGCTCCTTGTCCTCAAAGTCCGCATAGAGTTTGAAGGACTTGAAACCAGCCTGTTCCAGCAAAATATCATAGGTCAAGACTTCGTATGTACGCTCCTCGTGTACCTCATCGTGGCGACTAAAGGAACCATCAACCTCCTTGATAAAGAAGGTCAACTCATGCACGATGGAGTGAGGAGCCGCATCCTCATAGGTATCCCAGAGCATAGCAAAATCTTCCGCATTTTCATGGTAAGAATAGCCTGGAAAAACTTCATCTGTCTGGTAGGTCGAATGGACATCAAAGATAAAGACACCATCTTCGCTGAGGGCATTATAGACTTCTTTGAAAACATCCCCAACTTCCACCTCATCCTGCATGTAACAGATTGAGTCCGAATAACACGTGACAAAGTCGTATTTCCCTGCTTTGGACAAATCCAGCATATTGCCTTTAATAAAATCAATCTTTTGCTTGGCTGAAGCTGCTCTTTTCTCAGCAATCTTCAGCATATCTGCACTCAAGTCCAGTCCAGTCACTTCAAAACCAGCCTGAGAAAAGCGCACAGACTGGATGCCTGTCCCACAAGCCAATTCCAAGAGTTTCTTTCTCTCCTTGGTCTTAGGCAAATGACGCAGAGAAAAATCCGTCCATTTATCGTATAAACTATCATCCATCACAGCATCGTAAACAGCCGCAAAGGTTTCATAAGTTGCCATAATCATGATACCAAGTCCGCCCGTAATAGGAATGAAAATTAGGAGCTTGGACTTAGGATCCTGATCCAAGCCAAAGCTATCTATTTTCCGACGATTACAGGACGGGTTCAAATCCTTTCTATCACTTTCCTTTTAAAATAAGCAAAGAAACCCAGTTTACTGCAACTGAGTTCAATTGTAACGCTATAGTCTTTTCGTTTGCTTTTAGTACTAGGCAACGAATTACAAGCATAACTAGAGTTAGACAAAATGAGTTAACGCCGTAATAAAAGATAAAGGAAAAGACTATAAAGTTTCAGATAAATCTACAGAATCCGCCTCATGCCATAGTTTTTCTAGGTTATAGTGGGCACGCATTTCTTCTGAGAAGATATGCACAACGACACCACCGAGGTCTAGCAAGACCCAGCCTCCTGCTGCATCGCCTTCGATATGGCTGCCTTTAACACCAGCATCAGCTCCTTTTTCACGAATGTTATCAGCGATTGCGTCCAACTGACGGCTATTCATCGAGCTAGTGATAACAAAGTAGTCTGTCACACTAGTCAAATCTTGTACATCAAGCGCAAGGATATCCTCCGCACGTTTCTCATCAGCCGCTTTCACGACTAGTTCTAGTAATTCTTTTTCGTTCATTTAGTCCTCTTTCAAATAGTGCACATAGGCGTTATAGGTTTCAAGGGTTTGGGGATAGATGGGGAATCCCTGATGAGCTAGATGCTCCACGGTACGAGCTGTTTCGTAGGCCACTGCCTTATTGAGTGACAAACTTGCAATCTCACGTGCCTGGTCCACTCCAGGGAAGGCACGATTGTGCTCGATATAATCTGCGACGTAGATGACTTTATCTAAGTCGGTCATCTGAGCCGCCCCGACTGTATGGATTTCAATAGCTCGCAGGATTTCAGAGTTTTGCAAGTTCAAATCTTCCTTGATTTTGTAGATGCCGACCATGCCATGCCAGACATTATTGCCCCAGTTTTTGAGGTCAGGGTCTAATTGGTAACGGTCAATCAAGTCTAGAAATTCCTGATCTGACAACTTTTTAGCATAGTCGTGGAGAAGACCTGCTAGTCCTGCTTTCTCGGCATCGACTCCAAATCTCTCAGCTAGTTCTATGGCTGCACGCTCTACACCCAGACAATGGGTCAAACGTTTTTCAGGCAGAAGCTCTGCCATTTTTTCCAACAAAGCCTCACGGGAGCAGTTGATATAGTTTTGATAGGCCATCAGTAAAGCCCCTCCTTCTCGATGTAGTCTAGCACTGGCTGAGGTAGGAGAAAGTTGGGTTTCCGACCTTGGGCAAGGAAATCACGCACCATGCTGGATGAGATATCCATGAGCGGTACATCCACCCAGATGACTGGATAAGAAGTCCCTGCCTTGTAGCGTGGGCGCTGGACCCCCACAAACTGAACCATGTCAACCAGTTCATCAATTCGGTACCACTTAGGCAGATAATCCACCATATCAGCTCCGATAATGAAGTAATAGTCTGTGTCTGGATGTTGCTCTGTCAAAATCTTCATGGTGTCGTAGGTGTAGGAAATGCCCTTGCGCTCCAGCTCAATAGTTTCAATGGCTAGTCCTTCGATCCCCTCAATCGCCAATTCAAGCATCTTGAGACGGTGGTGTTCAGGGATGGTTTCTTTTTTGTCTACATGAGGAGGTTGGTATTCAGGCATGAGCAGGACCTGGTCCAGCCCTAACTGTTGTCGTACTTGGTCCGCCACAACAAGATGGGCATGGTGAACAGGGTTAAAATTCCCCCCTAGAATCCCGACTTGTTTGCGTTTTTTCTCCTTGATTTCTGGCTCCAACTCTACCTTGGTAAAGGGAGTCAATAATTCAATTGCCATAGGCTCGTCTTCCTTTAATTCTCTGTAAAAACAGTTGTTTGGAGTAGGTGTTTAGATTTCTTTAACTTTCTTGGAAATCTTGCGATTTTCTTTCTTGCTGGATTGTTTAAACAAGATTAAGATGCGTCCGATTTTTTGGACTGTATCCACACCAATTTCTTCTTCCAAGATTTCAGCTACTTCGTGGATGTTTTCATCTGTGTTTTGTAAGAGAGTAACCTTAATCAATTCGCGGGCGTCAAGAGCTTGACGAACGCTGGTTTTGATTTGATCGTTGAGTCCATTTTTCCCGATTTGGATGATGGGTTTGAGGGTGTGTGCCTGGCTGTTGAGGAAGGCACGTTGTTTTGATGTTAATGACATAATCTTTCTTCCTTTTTTGATAGTTATTTTAGGTGGTGAGGGACGGTCGGAACTAATTTTCCAAAGCTCTCATCTTTGAAAAATGGATTTCCTGACCTCACACTTGAGCCTAGGTCTCAAGTGTGCCCCTTGCCAATCTAACGATTGGCAATCACACCACGGCAATAACCATCTCTGTATGAGCTCACTTTGTTCGCTCAGTGATTTTATTTTAAATAATTGCTTTTCGTGTGACGACGGCGACGCCTTCTGGTGCCCAGACGGCGACTTTGGCGGTGCCTGTTACGCGGATCCATCCGAGTCCTGAGATGACTAGGTCTGTTTTGTCCTTGATGGTAAATACATGCTCAACCAGTTTTGGAAAATCTTCTTTTTCCTTACTGTTTGGAGGCGTAAGAAGGGTACCTAGGTGCTTGTCGTAGAAAGCACTAGCCCCTTCTAGCTTGGTACGGTGAAGTTTGAGTTCATTGTCAAAGAAGGCTGTAAAACCTTGCTTTTCTCCTGCAATAAAGTCAAAGCGTCCGAGACCACCTAGAAACAGGGTTTGTTCAGGATTGAGCTGATAGGTTTTGGGCTTGATTTCCTTTTTAGGACTGACATACTTGAGGTTTTTAGCCGTCAAGTAGTGGGCCATCTGGTGGCGGTGGATAATCCCCGGTGTGTCGTAAATATAAGATCCGTCGTCAAGCGGAATCTCAATCTTGTCCAAGGTTGTCCCTGGGAAGCGCGAAGTCGTGATGACATTCTGGTCACCCGTTATTTCTTGGATAATGGCATTGATGAGGGTTGATTTTCCAACATTGGTCACACCGACCACATAGACGTCACGACCCTTTCGGTAGTGTTCAATCTTGTCAATGACTTCCTTGATGGCATGCTTGTTTTGGGCTGATGTCAGAACGACATCTACTGGACGAAGTCCTTCCTCGTGGGCACGTTCCATGAGCCACTGGCTAATCTTGCCCGGTTTAACAGACTTGGGCAGGATATCTTTTTTATTTCCAACCAAGAGGACATCATTACCCGATACAAAGCGTGGCAAGCCTGGGATGACAGAACCATTAAAGTCAAAGATGTCAATGACATTGACCACCAAGGCATCACTGTCTCCTACCTCGTGCAAGAGTTTGAGGAAATCATCGTCTGTCAACTGGACATCTGTGATTTCATTGTAATGACGGAGACGGAAACAGCGTTGGCAATAGACTTCGCCTGTCTCCAACCCTTTTTCGAGTGCCGACTGGGGAGTAAAGCCAAGTCCAGCCTTGTCTGTCGTCTGAATAGTTGCTCCACAACCAATACAGAGAATTTCTTCCATAGTTAGATTCCTTTTTTATATGTAATCGGTCCGTACTTTTCAGTAATTTGCTTCATGACACGGCGCTCGCGAGCTCGGTTAATCTGCGTTTTGATGGAGTCGTGTTGGACCAAGGGCTTGACTAAGATCGAGCGAATGCCTGCACGATGAGCTGCTCGAATATCCGTCATGAGCTGGTCACCAACCATGACCACTTCATTTTTATCATAGTGAAATTCCTTCATGGCACGGTCTATTCCAAAGGTGAAGGGTTTAAGAGCCCAATAAACATAATCAATTCCAAATTTCTCAACTGCGCGTTGAACTCGTTTTTTGGTATTATTTGATACCACGATGATGCGAATGCCTGCATCCCGAAGGTCATGTAACCATTGTTTCATCTCTGGCGTCCCATCAGGGTTGTTCCAAGCAATGAGGGTATTGTCCAAATCGACCAAAACAGCCTTGATTCCCTGCGCCTGCAGGCTTGGGACTGTCAGATCATAGACTGCTTCCACAGCAAAGTCTGGCATATAATTTTCAATCGCCATTCTGGCTCCTTTTCTTTTTAATTTCTAGCAATATTCTTTAAACATTGGGCTAAGACTACCCATAAAATGAGACTAGCTATCAAAATATAAATCCAAGCATTTGGTTCATCTGCAAACGGTAAGGGAACATTCATTCCGAAGAATCCTGTAATAACCGCAAGGATAGCTAGCAAGACTGAGATAATGGTCAAAGTTGTTAAATTATCATTTAGATTATTATTTAGGATGTTGTTGTAAGAGGCTGAGAGTTGTTGCAAAACTTGAGAAATCAAGTCTGTCATCGAAACCAACTGATGCGCTTCAATCATGGCATCGTCAAACTGCTCTCTTTCTACCTCATTAAAATTGCGATAAAGAGCATGCCCTTGGATGTGTTCCAAGAGGAGACGATTTTGTTTGGCAGCAGCAGTCAGGTAAACCATACCAGTTTCCAAGTCAGAGAGGGCAAAAAGATTTTTTTTAGTTGTTTTTTGACGAAGAAGTGCACTGATTTCATCCTTACTTTTATCCATTTCTTCAATCACTGGATAATAAGCATTGCTAATAATCTCTAAACTGGCAAAAAGAAATTTGTAGATTGAAACAACTTCATGGCTTTCAAGGTAGGATGCCATTCGTTTAATCACATAACTATTCTTGTGGTTGCTAATTGTGATCAGCCGTTGTTTTTCAACGATAAAGGTCATCGGAATCGCTTCATAATATTCTTTGTCTTTTTCTAAGTCAAGAACATTATAAATGAAGGTTACCGTTCCCGTTTCACGGTGATAGTCCATGTGGGCACGCTCATTTCTATCCAGAGCATACTCGATGGTTTCCTTGTCCAATCCATAGATGTCAGAAAGATCTTCCATATTTTTAATCTTGTCCACATCAAGGTCTATCCAAGTACGATCGTGACCTAATTTTTTCTCTACAAATAGCATACTCTCTCCTTTACCAAACTCCTTCTATTGTACCACAAATCTGCTAAAATAGTCGGACTATTCAGTACGGGATAAATTACTAACAACGGTAATATTGCGGTTAGGAACAAAGTGAAGAGCTTGATCATCACCGCGCAGTTGTGTTGTACGGATCCCTACACTAACGACCTTTCCAGAGACGGTAATCGGTCCATTTGTGAGGACCACTTCATCACCCACATCAAGCTGGCGTTCAAAGAGGATGAAGAAGCCATTAATGACATCGGATAGAAAGCCTTGCGCCCCCATACCAATGGCTACCCCAGCAATCCCTGCCCCAGCAAGGAGGCTGGAAACCGGCAAGCCCAAAATAGACAGGATGCAGTAGATTAAAAAGAAATAAAGAATGTAGTTAAAGACATTCTCCAGCAAACGCGAGATGGTCTTTTGCCTTCCTGCATCCCGATTTGAAAATTTAAGTGAGGGCTTGACAATCTTTCGTACAGTCGCATGAAGCATCTTTTTAGCTATATAAAATAGTAAAAACAAAATCAAAAGAGAAATCACCTTGGTCAAGAGATTCTCTAAAATAGTTGTTAAGTCAAGTTTATCAAAATAGCGTTGAAAAAAATCTTGCATATAAAACTCCTTTTTCCTATTATACCATAAAATCTCCCTTCTCTTTTCTTTCATAATTATTCAATTATAGGCCCTTTTTTCAAAATATCACTTGCCTCTATAGCATATTTATACTATAATTATAAACAATACATTTTGAAAGAGACTGCTATGAAACGAATCATTAGAGCCTGGACCAAGGCAAGCCTCATCAAACGAATCCTTATTGGAATGATTTTTGGAGCTACATTGGGGATGCTCTTTCCAAACTTTACAGGAATTGGTCTGCTTGGAGACCTCTTTGTAGGCGGACTGAAAGCCATCGCTCCTATTTTAGTTTTTGCCCTTGTTGCCAATGCCCTTTCTCAGCACCAAAAGGGACAAAATACCAATATGAAGACGGTTATTTTCCTATACTTGCTCGGAACCTTTGCTGCTGCATTGGTAGCCGTTCTAGCTAGTTTCTTACTGCCTGTGCAAATCACCCTGACCAGCGCAAATACAGAAGTTGCTGCTCCTGACGGTATCGGTCAAGTCCTCAGCAATCTCCTACTCAAACTGGTGGACAATCCCTTAAATGCCATTGTTGAAGCCAACTATATCGGGATTCTCTCTTGGGCAGTCATCTTTGGCTTGGCTATGAGAGAGGCAAGTAAACACAGCAAAGAATTACTGAGAACCATGGCGGATGTCACCTCTAAAATCGTGGAATGGATTATCAACCTAGCTCCCTTTGGGATTTTAGGTTTGGTGTTTAAGACCATCTCAGACAAGGGCATTGCCAGTCTGACCAACTACGGTGTCCTCCTAGGACTCTTGATTGCTACCATGGCCTTTGTCGCTCTCATCATCAACCCGCTCATCGTCTTTCTCTTTATGAGGAAAAATCCCTATCCCCTTGTTTTGAAATGTCTACGTGTCAGTGGTATTACAGCCTTTTTCACTCGTAGCTCTGCCGCCAATATCCCTGTCAATATGAAACTCTGCCAAGACTTGGGACTGAATCCTGACACCTACTCTGTCTCCATCCCGCTTGGTTCGACCATCAATATGGCTGGCGCTGCTGTTACCATAAATGTCCTGACTCTAGCTGCCGTCAATACACTCGGAATTTCGGTAGACTTTGGGACAGCATTTGTTCTCAGTGTGGTGGCTGCCATTTCTGCCTGCGGGGCCTCTGGAATTGCTGGGGGATCCCTTCTCCTCATTCCTGTGGCTTGTAGCCTCTTTGGGATTTCCAACGACTTGGCTATGCAGGTTGTCGGAGTCGGTTTTGTGATTGGGGTCGTGCAAGACTCCTGCGAAACAGCCCTGAACTCTTCAACAGATGTCCTCTTTACAGCGGTTGCCGAGTATGCTACAAACCGAAAACTTCGTCTCTAGTCTCTGATTCCTCGTTAAACACTTGACTCTATTAGTTTAGGAAATTTTCATGTCCCTCACTCAACGTACAACAAAACTGATCTTAGCGACCTGTCTCGCTTGTTTTCTCGCTTATTTTTTAGATTTATCATCAGCAGTTTCAGCTGGAATTATCGCCCTCTTAAGCCTCTCCGACACGCGCAGAAGCACGCTGAAATTAGCACGTAACCGCCTCTTTTCTATGCTCCTAGCGCTCGCTATCGGTGTTCTAGCCTTTCAGCTGACGGGCTTTCACATTTGGAGTCTGGGCCTCTATCTGGCTCTCTATGTCCCTCTTTCTTACAAAATGGGCTGGGAAATCGGCATCACCCCTAGCAGTGTCTTGATCAGTCATCTCTTGGTACAGGAATCTACTTCTCCAGATCTCTTACTCAATGAAGTGCTCCTCTTTCTCATCGGGACAAGCTTTGCTCTATTGGTCAACCTTTATATGCCCTCTCGTGAGAAAGCCATCCAAAGCTACCACCTTCAGGTCGAGGAAAAGTTAAAAGACATCCTGCTTCGCTTTAAATACTATCTGTCAAGAGGAGACGGGCGCAATCAAGCCCAACTCGTTGACCAATTAGACAACCTCCTCGATGAAGCCCTCAAACTGGTCTACCTGGATCACTCGGACCACCTCTTTCACCAGACGGACTATCACATCCACTACTTTGAGATGAGACAGCGACAAAGTCGCATCCTGCGAAATATGGCCCAGCAGATCAATACCTGTCATTTGGCCGCAAGTGAGAGTTTGATCTTGGCCCAGCTCTTTTCAAAGATTGCTGCCCAGCTAAGCCAGACCAATCCTGCTCATGACCTACTTGATGACATCGAACGCTATCTGCAAGTCTTCCGCAATCGGAGTCTCCCTAAAACACGTGAGGAGTTTGAAACCCGTGCCACCCTCCTGCAACTACTACGCGAAGCCGAAACCTTTATCCAGGTCAAGGTCGATTTTTACCAGAAATATGGAAACTAGAACGCAAAGAACCTCAGAGGACTTCCTCTGAGGTTCTTGTGTTTTGTATTTGGAAGGGAAGTTCTTCCTCTCGTACTATTCTCAATAAAGAAATAGCAACTCCTAGTCGTCCATCACACCACCTGTCAGCTGGTACATGAGGTAAATGTGTTCCAAGACTTTTACCTTATCCATGTGGTCTACATCTTTAAAGCCACCTAATGCTAGAAGTGGAACGAAACCAAAACATTGGTTATAAGACAAGGGACCATGTTTTAACACAGCCTGTCTATATAAATCCAGTTCAAATTTTTTTGTAATATATTCGTTATCTAAAAATCGAATAAATAAATCCATACCCTTACAAATAATATCCAAATCCTGAATATTATATTGGACAATTCCCACGTAGGCATTTTCTTCCCAAGTAATAATATCTCCAAATGCTGTTACAAACATAGGAAAAGCGACATCTCCTCTGAAATAACTATCTTGGAGAAGTTCAAGATAATCCTCTGGATTAATCACCTTCAAATAACCATCAAGAAAAGTTCCTAGACCATCTTCCTCCCAGATTTGAACTAACTCAGCTGGAACTTGATTCTGGTATTTTTCAATCACTTCTCGGGGCATATCTGCCACTTTGACAAAGTTTTCTAACATTTTATCCTCTTTCCTGATTTTAGAAATTGTGAATCTAAGCCCTCCAATTACTCCGTAAAATTGTAGATCGATTCATTTCACTCTTCTAATTATTTGTACCGTACAGTCGCTACAAATTCTGTGTTACTTGTTTGTGGAACATTGCTATCAAACTGATAATTATATATCAAAATCAACGTATTATTGGGTGCGATATTGGCTTTTATGCCTTTTTACTCTAAATTCTTTACAATAATGTTGTCATAGGATGCGCCCTTTAGCATGTCAAACAAATTTGTAAAGCTGGTTTCAAAAACTTCTTTTTCAATTAGATAATCATCAATATCATCAATATCAATGTTATATTGATGATAAAACATTGAAGGAATCGCCTCTCCTTCATCATCATATTTCAAAGTTATAAACTCATCTAATTCTAATTTAGTATCAAAGTTGCCAATCCAAATTGACACTGTGTTTTCTGTTTCCATGATTATACTTTCTATTTGCCATTATGCTCCTGCTGGAAGGCTTCCATTGCCTTGAACTGTTCTAGCTCTTTTTCGTTGTCAGGTTGCTGGCCCAAGTATTTATATTGAAAAAAAGAAGTTCTAGCACTTGGTCCAAAACCACTTTCGAGCCATGGTGCATAGTCGAAGTCCAAAGAGGCTTTATTGTTTTCATCCACCTTAATTGTAAAGGCAGACCACTCTGCGAGACCGTTCTCGATGAATATCTTCTTCATCTCACCACCTAAATCAAATAATTCAAAAAATTCCTTATCAAAGTCGTCTTCAGAAATGTTAAATAAAGATGGAATATCCATGTAATAATGATATTCTCCTTTATATTTAAAGAAAATACACACCACCACTAAGCGTCTTATCTATTTCAAAATTGATATAAAGATCATCCCACTCTACTGGAATCATATCGTTGGTTTGATGCACGATTTCGATAATTTTTTCATTCATTAGTTCTTCCATTCTATCCTCCGATTTGCTTGGATCTTTTTTTCGTGTTTAGTATTCCTCATCTGTGAATGGTGCCGCGTTCTTACTGATAGGTCACCAACATAAAAACGAGGAGCAATACAAACAAGGCTAGGCTAATCAAGAGGGTCAC
The DNA here is from genome assembly GCF_046098195.1 of Streptococcus sp. ST14. Taxonomy (NCBI): domain Bacteria; kingdom Bacillati; phylum Bacillota; class Bacilli; order Lactobacillales; family Streptococcaceae; genus Streptococcus; species Streptococcus sp. ST14. Next base: position 108,612 of record NZ_JBJUSF010000001.1, on the reverse strand, counting down.
CATTTTTACCAAGCGGTTGTTCTGCCAGTAGCCTGGTTTTCCGATATTGCTGGTCGCATCCATGGAAAAGAGTCGGCTTTGGCGAGGTTGGATGAGAACCAGGACAATCAAGGCGACGGCTAGGATTATTCCTATAATCATCAAAACTTCCATCAATTTCACCTCAAGATTCCTAATAATGTAAAGATCAGGGTAAGAAGGATGAGCATGCCGAGTAAAATGGAGAAGGTTTTACTGATCTTTTCTCCTCGGCTAGGCTTTTCTTTCTTAAGCGCTCCTTGCTTTAACTCTTCCATGCGTCCTTCGACATCCTTGTAAAATAAATCTTTTTTAGTCATGTCCTTCCCCTATTATCCTTCCCATCCTCTCTTGGTAAGTAGCCAAGTCCACATAGTTAGCATGACGACCTTGATGCCCAAGGGCTTGCCCCATCTTGTCAAGACTGCTGAGAGCTTCTTGAATCTTCGCAATCATGTCTCCAACAGCCTGCACATCAAAGAGGTGTTCTGGAGCTGTGTAAGGTCTGTTATGAGCTGTCTGATCAAAGGCTAGGATAAGCATATTGTGCTCGAAGGCTTGACGGACAGCTTCCAACAACTCGTTTCCGTAATTGATATCCAGATAGAGATCCGACAGTTGGTAGAGTTCTCGAATCTTTTGCGGACTGGCGTTTTGGTAAAGAACGACATTGGGATGGGAAAGCAAGGCCAGCAACTTGGATGACATTTCAGTCACCGCAGCGATTCGGAAGGTCACCATTGGCAAGGACTCAATCAGGGTTTCGATATGCTGGATCTGATCCGAGTTGGTAACGATCAAGGCATCTGCTCGGACGAAGTTTTCTCTTTTGAACTGATAATGGTAACCTAGATGGACAAACTTGTCATGATAGGCTGGATTGGCCAAGGCCAAGGCCTTTTCATAGGTAGCCTTGTCTGGTATGAGGATCTGCTTGGCTCTCAACTCCCCTTGCTCCAAGAGCAGCTGCATGTTCCCAGGAAGACAATCACCTAACGGTTCTTGCCAAGCCAAGATATCCTGTCCACTCTTGTCTGGATAATGGTAAGAGACCAAGAAAGAGGTGGCGAGAGTGTTAAAGAGAAGGTGGCGAGTGTCGATTCCCAAGTCTTGCAAAAAGAAAATCGTGAATTCTACTCGATTTTTAAAATGGCGCAGGGCTTGTCCGGGCAAGGTTAGGAGGATATCGCCTGTCACATGGTTTTCTAGTACAATTTCCTGTCCCTTTGCATCCTGGTACTTGGTCAGGATAGCCTGTCCATCTGCACTATAGGTGGTCTTGGCAAAGCAGGCTCCGTATCGGTTATAGTGGTCTGCTTGGTAGATGCGACCAGATAGGTCCTTCCAGTCGACTTGCTTGACCAGACGGGCCTGAGGAGCCTCCACATAGTGAATCACGCCCCTCTCCCGAGAATCCTCTAGGATATGCGCAAACTGGTTATTACCCGCAATCTCCCAAAATTCAGGTACAGCTACTTGGTTGAAATAAAGAGCTTTTCCCGACTCGTAACCTAGATAGTAGGTAAAGGGAGAAAGAATCCCATCTGGGAGAAAGCCATCTGGCTCGATCACAACCGTGACATGGGACAGGCCAGCAGCTTCTAGACTTTCATGTAAATCTCGACTTTCCTGGCCATATCGATCAAATAGTTGAATCATGCAGGACCTCCTCTATCGTTTTCTTCCACTTGTCCCTTACTTTGTCTGTTAAAAATTCTCTCGCTAGGTCATAAGATGCTGTTCGCATAGCTGGCAAATGATTTTCCTGATAGAGCTGGCAGATCTTTTCCGCGAAGGCCCTTTTAATCGCCGTTTCTACATGGTCATCCGAACTTGGGATCAAGTAACCATTTTGACCGTCCTGGATAAAGGTCTGGTTGCCATAGGGTACATCAAAACCAATCAGGGGCAAGCCTGAACCAACTGCCTCCATCAAGGTCAGACCAAAGCCTTCACTGGTTGAGGCTGTCAGATAGACCTCATACTGGGGATAAATCTGAGCTAGATCTGCATGCCCCTTGAGCTGGATATAGTTCTCCGCTTGGTGAGCCGTGATGATTTCCCTTAAAAGGGATTCCTCACCCCCACTGCCATAAATGTCAAAGGTAAGCTCAGGGAGGACTTGATGCGCTTGGATAACCGCCTTGACGAGCCAATCGATGTGTTTTTCCTTGGCCAGACGCGAAGCAGTAATGAGAGAAAAGGGCTTGCGTTCCCTAGCAGGCTCCGTCAGCTGATCAATGCTCCCAACTGGAATCGTGACGATTCGTGGACAATGCTGACTGTACTGGGCAAATTGACCTTCGAGAACTTCCTTCTGCCGATCCGTAGACACGATAAAGCAATCGACCTTGTCCGCATTTGTAAATTGATACTCATAGTAGTTGTTCCAGAGGAGATAGTCTTCGTTACTAGCATTTTCACTATAGTGCTCTGCATGAACGACAACTGCTAGATGGGCCTTTTGTGCTTCTTCAAAAACAGCCTGACCAATCCCTGTTTCCCTGTCCAAGATGACCAAATCAGACTTGCTCAAGTTCAAACTTTGCATAAAATAGCGCATAAAGGCTGGTTTTCCGTACAGAATCCGGTCCTTAAATCGATAGACCTCTTCCTGTCCTTCAGTCATCAAGATATCGTAAGCAGTGCTGCCATCTTCATTGAAAAAGGTTCGTTGATAGAGCCTAGCCACCTGGTCTTTGGGCGCGAAATATTCTGTACAGTAGCGTGTGTAGGAGAAATAATCCTTGCGAATCATGTTCCCCCCAAATACATACTCTGCATGCTGCACCAGATTCTTAGCCGAGTCTACTAAGTAGCAGGTCACAAACTTGTCCTCGTCAGAAAAGTAGACGCGCAAGACTTTGCCATCCTGCTCCCTATGACTCTCAAGGCCACCAAAAGAGGCCAAGACCTCGTCAACTGTAACACTGGTCGGTGCTAGCTTGATATCTGTAAAATGATTGTAAAGCCAGATTACCTGACCATCCGCAAAGCCGATATTGGCCGTTAAGTGCTGGATATTGTCTGCTAAAATCAAGTCGGTAAAGATAAACTTAGATGCTAGGTCTAAACTTCTAAAAATCCCTGCTCGGTAGGCCTGGGCATACTCGACACCACTGCTCGCCCAACCGATTCCTAGATTTATATTGTAAATTGTCATATGATCCTCTTTTTATGGAAAATGGGTGAGAATCTCACCTTTGGGCGTTACTTCCACAATCCCCATGAGAAGATTGCGTACCATATCTGTACGGATTTGTTGCTTCATGGTTTCAAAGCCTGCATAGGCCTCCTGATAGTACTCTACGATAGGGTTCTTTTGAGAAGCAGACTGGCTCCCGATTGCTAGACTGAGCTGTTGGAGATAGTCGACTTGCTCAACCCAGTTGTCATCAATAGCCTTGAGCATGGATATTCTCAGAAAAGAGTCATAGAGCTGGTGAGGTTGGAGGACTACCTTTTTAGCTGCGATTTCCTTGGCTATTATTTCCTCTAGCAACTCCCGAATCTGATCTGCATCAGCTAAATCCAGATCAGCTGGTAATTCTCTCATCCCAAAGCTAATATTGGTAACGATGAAGTGAAAGAGTTCTTGGGGGCTGCTATAGGCTTTTTCTGAGATTTGTTTGGTATAGTCTGCCAGTATGTCCTCAAGGATATACTCTAAATCACGACTCCCATCCAGCAAGCGATCTCTTTCTTTGTAGACCATCTGACGCTGAATATTGACGCTTTCCGCATACTCTAAGGTTTGTCTGCGTACTGAGCGACTGGCACTATCACTAGCCTCTTGGGCTTTTCTGACGAGATTGCGGTACTTGCGAGCCTTGAGTAGGATAGGTTTGCTGATATCTTCCACTTGGTAGTCTTGATACAGGTCGTGAACCCAAGACGGTCCAAACTTTTTGATCACATCATCTTCAAGCGATACGAAAAATTGAGACATGCCTGGATCGCCCTGCCGGCCGGAACGACCTCTGATTTGCAGGTCAATTCGTCGGCTCTCCATCCGCTCGGTACCAATCACAATCAAACCGCCCAATTCTGCGACTCCTGGACCGAGTTTGATATCTGTCCCTCGACCTGCCATAGAAGTCGCAACGGTCACTGCCCCCATCTGTCCAGACTCTGCGATAATCTGGGCTTCACGCGCCGCATGATTGGCATTAAGGACATTGTGAGAAATCCCCTCTCGCAAGAGCAAGGACGAATAAAGCTGGGACATTTCTACAGATCCGACAAAAATCAGGAGTGGATTGCCTTTGGCGTGGTAAGTCTTGATAGCTTCGAGAGAGGCATAGACTTTCTCAGGGAGGGTCACATAGAGATTGTCCGGATGGTCCATTCGCCTAAGTGGGCGATTGGTCGGGATACGAATGACGGCCATATTGTAGGTTTCGAAAAATTCTTTTTCTGCCACCTTTCCCGTTCCTGTCATACCTGAGATTTTACGAAACATTTTAAAGAGACTCTGGTAGGTGATCGAAGCCATGGCTCTGGTTTCAGGAGAAAGCTTCACATGTTCCTTGGCTTCGATGGCTTGATGGAGACCGCCTTGAAGCTTGGTCATTTCCATCAAACGCCCTGTTCCCTTGTCTAACAAGACCATTTCTTGCCCTCGAACCAGGTAGTCCTTGTCCTTGGTAAAGAGCGTATGGGCTCTGAGAGCATAGACTAGATGCCGAACATAACTAGCGTATTCTTCCTTGTAAAGATGGTCGATTCCTAAGAATCCTTCAACCGTCTGGGCCCCCTTTCGGGTTAACCAAACCTGGTCTTTTTCTTCCTTGTAGATGTAGTCTTCTCCCTAAACCAAGGTCGTCACTAGGGTATCAATCATCCCATAATAGTTAGACTGGACACGGGGAGAACCTGCGATAATCAAGGGAGTTTGGGCACTATCGAGTAGAATGTCATCGATCTCATCAATGATGACATAGTTAAAGGGAGGCAGGAATTTCCCCTCACGAGTGGAGGCAAGATTGTCATTGAGATAGTCAAATCCCAGTACACTATTGGTCGTGTAGACGATATCTGAGGCGTAGATTTTTCTTTTCTCTTCCGCAGTCAAGTCCTCTTTGGGATCCTCTGAAAAAGGCAGACCGACAGTTAGACCTAAAAATTGGTAGACTGGGCCCATTTCACTTGCGTCCCGTCTAGCCAGATAGTCATTGGTTGTGACCAGCATACTGCCTTTACCCGTTAAAGCATTGAGGTAGAGGGGCATGGTTGCAGTCAAGGTCTTGCCTTCACCCGTATTCATCTCTGCCACATTTCCTTGGTGGATCACTATGGCACCCATGACTTGCACATCATAGGGAAAGAGACCTAAAACACGTTTATCTGCCTCACGTACAAGGGCATAGGCTTCTACCAATAGCTCATCCACGGTTTCTCCCTGGGCAAGGCGCTGGCGAAACTCTTCTGTCTTTGCAGCCATTTCCTCATCACTGAGAGCTGCCATCTCTTCTTTGAGGGCGTTGATTTGGCTTACAAGCTTCTTGACCTTTCTCAGTTGTCTTTCCTGATACAAATGATTAAACACCAGCATCCTCCTCAATAGAAAACGAAACAAACTCAAGAGCCTCAAAACCTGCACTAATCAAGGAAAGGCGGTAGGTGTAGGCCGCTTCAGGATAGGTGAAGCTAAAAGAAAATTGTCTTTCAATCTTCTCCTCGATGATTTCCTCATAACGGTTTAAAAAGGTCAGTTTGAGATAGAGGCCATTGGTCGGTTGAACCCGCATCTTCATGGATAAGCGGTAGGTATGATTTTTCTTAAGAAGAGGGAGGCTCGGCTGGCTTCTAGTAGCCTGGTAGTTGACACTAGAAAACCATGTTTTAAGGGTTTCTCCTGAAGCCAACAAAGGATTTTTCAGGGTAACGTGACCATCTGCATGATAGGTGATCTGGCTGCCATAAAGATAAGTGGCTCCCATCTCGCCCCACCTAATATCCTCTCTCTTAATGATAATCATGTCTCACCTCTTCCGTATTCTTCTAGTATCATCTTGTAAAAATGAATAAACCAGGAAACGTTTGTACCTGTGTCATCATTGTGTCGACCTGCGGTACCTTTGGACAAGATCTTGGCTCCTGTCTGACAAAGTGTCTCCACTAGCTGGTCATAGGCTCCACTATCCATATCCTCGTCCTTCATGTAAGAAAGACCAAAGGTCGTCTGGGAAAAATCAGCTTGTTTAAATCGGGTCCAAAAACGTTGATCCAATTCCTTCATGTCTTTTTGGCTCACTCCTCCTGTCTGAAGGTGCAAGACATCAAAGCTGGTCGGGAAAACTCCTGGCGCTTCTAGTCGCCCCCTCTGTGCGATGGTTCCTAGATTTGTCAAGGGTTTTCCGACTACGATTCCTTTGGGCTCAAAGTGAGAACCATAATAGAGGGCCGGGAAGGTTCCCATTGACAGCCCAGATAAGATCAAGTCACTTCTATCCAAACCTAGATAATCTAAATAGTACTGGATGGTTGCTTGAATCTTATCTTCCAATTCCTCACTTCCTAGGTAAAAGGCTCCTCCTTCTAATCGAGGGTCCGAAAAGAGGAGAAAGGGGCATTGGAGATTCTTCATCATCCAGTAACCCTCAAAACCCTCTGCGGGACGGTAACCAGAAAAATAGACTGCTAGAGGAGGCTTGAAATCTCCTGGGTGAAGGAAATAGTTGATTTCCTCACGTTTTTTGTCATGTAGGATATTGCCTCCGAGAACAAATTTTCCAAACTGTTTCCGGCTCCAGCGTTGGTGGAGATTGCCGATGTTGACCTTTCCCTGACCACGCGCTTCAAGAGAAATGCTCAGATAAGCGTCATAGTCTTGTTCCACAATGATTGCTTGGGAAAAGTCTGCTTCCTCAAGGAGAATGTCCTGACTAATCTCTGAGATAGAGCCTGCTGGGATTTTTCGCAAACGCAGGCGCAAGTCTACCGTCTCAGTCTTTTCATATTCGAGCCAGAGTTCAATAGGTGCATGGGCTTGGACAGACTGATTATAGGCCCAAGAGACTAGCTGGGTATAGGTTTTCCCAAAATCACCTTCTAATTCCAGATGCTCAAATCCTTGATAGGAGATAGATCCTTGGAATCTAGGGTGAATCCGTATCGTAGCTGGACTCAGCTTGTCCCCATAACCACCTTCAAAGAGGGAGGTGGAAAGGTCCCGAACAAAGCCCTGTCGGTCTGACAGGTCCATCGCCTGCATGCAGTGCTGTTTTATGAACTTCTGAATGTTTTTATCCTGACTTACAAACGGTTCTGGATAGAAAACTGTATAGGGTTCCAAGCTAGATGCAAAAGGCAACAAATCTACTAGATAAGCCCCATCCGTGAGAATGACAGCATGAAAGTGATCTAGATCATTCTCATCCATGATTTTCTGGATGGCAGACGGTGTGTTGGGAGGAACATGATACCAGTCAAGTTGGGCTGGTAGGGCAAGGGTATCTCGCCAATCCTCTGGACCGATTTGCAAGATCTTATATTTCTTTTCCATGAGTCACCTCCTCCAACCACTTTTCTAGCTTGATCAGGAATTGCTCCCCAGTGTGTTCCTTTATCTTTTCGATGGAATGGATCAGAGCATCATTCCACACCTGCAGGCTATCGAGATAGTAATGGGCAGCTTGAGCAAAATCAGCAGTGTTTTCCAACAGATAGCCATTCTTCTGATGGCTGACATACTCTGTTTTGACCCTATTGATTTGAGGGATACCAGCACTAATACCCGCTATCTGGGTATAGAGGAGAGGTTGACTGTTCAAATCGACAATCAAACGAACAAATTCCAGCTGCTTGATTAACTCTGATTCATCCTTCATATTGACAAACGAATAGCGCTTGCTCTGATGGCGATTGTCCTCAAGTGGATTTTCAGCTCCTTGATAATCAACTTCCTTCTCCAGTTCCTGGTCTTGAAACTGCTCTGCAATCATCTCAGAAACACGTGTTTCCAGCCGCTTCATTTCTTCTTGACTAGCAGCAAAGGCTCCAAAGACCAGCTCTGTATCCTTGTTTTCAGAAAGGAAACGCAAGACCTGATAGAGAGCCTGGTCCTCTATCCCCTGCTCAAAGTCCAGTTGATAGTAGAGAAGCGACTCCTTCCGAGTCTGGCTCTTTCCCAGCTCCAAGCGCGTATCAAAAGGCGATAAATGACGAAACTTCATTGCTTGTTCTGAAAAGGCAGACTGAGCCAAGCGCAGGGTATCCTCCCTGTCAACCAGAACAAGGTCCACCTTATCCAGCAGACCTGACAGTTGTGGTAATTGCTCTTGGGGATTTCGTCCGATAAAAAGGCTGAGAACCTTGGTGCTTTGGCGAGGCAATCGATCTAAAAGGAAAGTATTATGCTGGTCACACGCAGGCAGAAAATAGGTCGTTCCTTCCTCGGGAAGGTGAGCTATTTTCTTCTCAAAAAACTCCGCAATCAATTCTCCCATATCTCGGTAGGCCTCTTTTTGGAAGCGAAAAGCAAAGATAGGATTGACCTCGATACGGCCCCCATCTTGCAAGTACTCTCTAAACTGCCACAGTCCCTTGGGATTGAGGTAGTCTTGGTAGATAGCCTGACCATCTTCGTAGTAAATGACACTGGAGACCAGCCCCCGATCATCCATCAGGTAGTTGGCGGACAAGAGCCCATTTTCCTTGAAATACTGAATCGTACTGATAAAACCTTCTATCCCATGCTCTACCTGGGCATAGGGCTTGCCATCCTTCAGCACCAGAATGGTAAAGGGACTGTAAACAAACTCGCAGTCCTCTTCCCACTCAATATCTCTGAGCTGCAAGACCTGCGGTCGAATCTCGTGAAAATCCTGCAATTCATCAAATAAGGAATAAACCGGTGCTTCTAAAATGCCTTGGCGATGGAGAAAATAGCGAAGATGAGGCTGATAGGACAAAAGGAGGACCTGTGCAGGAATCCCTTGGCGTTGCATTAAGCGAATCTGATTGAAGGTGTCATCAAATTCTAGCTTAAAATGAGAAAAATACCAGGGTGTCAAATCAGCATGCCAGGGACGCTCCTTGCCATACCAGGCTGGGATAAAGTAATACATCAAAACCTCCTAGAATAGTGGCCGATACCTTTCATTTAGTCTGAGCGCTTGCAGTTCGTCGTGAATCGTAAATAACATGCCACTCAAAATTAAAAAGAGTCCGGGAATCATGCTGACTTTTAACAAACTCTCATCCTTCAAGACAAACAAGATTGGAAGTCCAGCCAAGGTAACGTTAAAGACTGCACCTATCAGAGCAAATCGGAGAACCAAGCGATTGATAAAGCGACTGGTATCCTCACCGGGATAGACTCCGTAGATGTAATCTCCTGATTGCTTCATCCGATCTGCAATCTGTTGACCACTCACATTGACAAAAGCAAAGGCAATGCTAAAGACAAAGAGGATAAGGATATAAGCATAAATCCACAAAGGTTTCCCCATCGCATACTGCTCCAGTAGGGCAGGGTAGAGCGGATTGCCCTTATCCAGATGTTGAAGCAAGAGCAAGAGATAAGAAGGCAAGCCCATGAGACTCATCACATACATATAAGGCATGCCACCTGCAGGATTGAGCGTGATTTCCAGATAGGAATAGCGTTTAAAGCGAGAATGGAGGCCGATTTTATTGATAGGGATGCGGTATCGCGCTCTGTAAAAGAGAACGACGAGATAGGTAAAGAGGACGCCAAGTATCAGCAACAGGAAAAGCAACCAAGGAGAGATCTTATGAACTTGGACCGATTGGATGATGTCCTGAGGGAGTGAAGCCACCATACTTGCCAATAAAATGACGACAGGGCCTCCAACTCCGATAGACGCATTGATGTCCGACAGCCAAACTAAGAAGAAGGTCCCCGCAACCAAAAGGCTGGTATTGAGGAGAAAGACCAAGAAGGGATTGTAGGGGGCTTGGACAGGGAGGTTTGTCGTCAAGGCCAAGGCCTGAATCAAGGCAATCCCTAACGTCAAGTACATTTTCCGTCTATCCTGGACTTCTGAAGAAACCGAGTTTAGACCCAGTTTCTTTGAAAAGGAAAACATCTGCCACAAGATCATAGCTGACATCCAAGGTGAAAGTCCGATGGAAAAGAGAGAGAGGCTGCGAAGATTTCCACCAGTCAGGGCTACTGAAAAGTCCAGATAGGCTGCGCTTCCTCCGAGAAAATCCCGACTATTGAGGTCAACAAAAGGAAGAGCCAGACGACTCCCGAGCACATAAATAAAGAGCAAAAATAGGGTGCGCATCCCTTTTTTTACTGCTATCGATGAACGAAATTCTTTCACTAGCTCCTCCTTTTCTTTTTATCTTTCTGTCCTGTCACACGGGAACAATCTTGTCCTTCCATCTTAGAATTTTCAAATCTCTATCTCAGTTTTCGTGAGTTTTATCATCCAGATAAGCCTTCAAAGTAGCCACCATTTCTTCTGGTCTTTCTGCTGAGAAAATACCCGCATAGGCACTTTCAGGCAGTTCCTGGGACTGGGTATTTTCAAAAGTCAAGATCGGTTTCTCAAAGCGTGAAATATAGTCATAAACGACACTCAACTTGTCATCGTGGTTAATATCAAGGTAGACATCTGTCTGCTGGATCAATTTCTCGACCAAGAGAGGGAAGGTGTTGGGATAGAGGGTCACATTTTCAAAACGTGACAAGAGCATGAGTTCAGGTGCCATCGTCGTATAGGCTGCAATGTAGAAATGCACCTCTGGCAAGGCTTGAACTAGATAGTCGATTTTCTCAAGATGCCAGGAGTTGGTCAAATTAACACAAGTCATAGCTGGCTGATAGACTGTGACTGGATAGTCAATTCCAGCCTGACGCCATTTTTCAGTAATGGTAGACCACTCCATCAGATGATAGTGCCACCAAACCTCACGCAAACGCCCAACTGAATGAGTGTTCCAAGGTTTGTCTTGAGAAAGGAAATGCAAGATGGCTGGCAGGGGCTCTAGGGGAATCTGGAAGATAAACTCATGTCCATGTGAGGCAGCCCCACTGTCAAAACCAATCTGGAAATTATAGTTCTGATCCAGAGGAGCATAGCTGTCATGAAAGAGCATATTGAGGATGGACTGGTCTCCTTCACTCACATGTTGGTGTTCCCGCTCCGTCAACTCAACTAGCTCTTGTCTCACAGCTTCAGCTCGCCATTTTTTGTTATTGATCAAGAGTACACCTGCATTAAAGCCAACTCCAACTCCAAAACAAGATGGTGCAGCAGCCAGGTAGTTTTCGCCTAAGTCCATTTCAAAGAGAGCCGTCAGATCAGCCGTCACAACCAAATCACTGTCCAAGTAAAGAACCTTGTCCTCTTCGACAAAATCAGGGATAAAATAACGGGCAAAGGTCATGTGATTGATATGGGGCAGTTTGTTGCTCCAGTTCATCTGAAACTGGGCGCCAAGCATCTTGACATCCACTAATTCACCGCCCATTTGCTCTACTATCGGTCTGAGAGCACGGAACCACTCCTGGGGAATATCCTGGTTAAAGATATAGACCTTGACATGACTATTATGATAGCAGAGAGACTTGAGCGCTGTTTCAATCTGACGAATATAGGCATAATCTCCTGCGAGAACAATTGTTTTTTTCATTTAGTTTCCTTCAGTTCACAACGACTGCTTCTTTGATTCCAAAAGCGTGCGGATAGACTCGATCATTTGATCTACGGCTGCTGGTGAGTATACGTGACTGTAACCACTCGAGTCATGACTAGTGGTTTCAAAAGCAAATATAGGGATTTCTCTTTGCTGCACTTCTTGGATAATGTTTGCAATTTCATCCTCATGATTGATATCCAAGTAAAAGTCAATCTTTTCCAAGACTTTTTTGACATTCATGGGATTAAAGTAAGGATAGAGGCGTACATTCAGATGCGATTGCAAGTTCATGATTTCCGGCGCAAAATTGGTATGAGCTAGGATAGAGAACTCAACATCTGGCAGTTCTTGGATCAGGTGTTCGATTTGCTCTATGTGACACGTATTGGTAAAAATAGCGGTCGCATACTGGGGAGCTTGAACTAAAGATGCCAATCCTTTATGGAAATCACATTTTTTCATGATGATATCAGACCACTCTAGTCCGTAGTAAAACCACCAGTCCTCCCTGAAACGGTTAAGGTTGATTCGGTACCACGGCTTGTCCCCTGTATAATGAATAATCTTGGCTGTCTTTTCAATAGCAAGAGAATCGCTATACCAAGAATCCATGTGGTAATTTCGAGCCACCGTATCCATACCAACCATAAAATTATAGGTAGCTAGCAGCGATTTCCAACGACCTTCAAAGAGGTGATTTAACACGCCCTGATCACCAAAAACTTGGTCATGCAGTTGGTCTGTCAGGCTCAACAAGTGCTCCGTCACCTTTTCTTGACGCCAAAGAGCCACATTAATCAGCAAGACACCTGCATTAAAAGTGCTAGGAACTAGCGCATCTGCGACAGCAGCTACTGGCCAGTCCTCCATGTCTTCTAAAAAGAGTTGATCTAGGTCTGATCTAACGATGATATCCGAATCCAGATACAAGGCTAGGTCTTCGCTGACATACTGAGGAATAAAATAACGAAAGAAAGTTGCATAACTTAGGTGGGCTAGTGGCAAACTATACTCTTTCAAACCTTGATGACTAATCTTGACATTGACGATTTTTGAGGCTAGAGGCTCTAGACGCCTCTCCATGAGCTGAAACCATTCTGATGGCAAATCATCATTGAAAACATAAAAAGTCATTGCTCGGTTATGGGCACAGATTGACTTGATTGTTGTCTCAATCTTGTCCATATATGCATTATCACCACCGAGTACAATGGCTTTTTGAAGCTCTTTTCCCATTTCTTCCCCTTTTCTTTTCACATTCTTTTGGCTACTTTTCTACTACTATATTCCTGATTTTTTCGATGATTCTCTCACCTTCCTATTATACCTTTTCCCCTAGTTTATTTCAAACTCCAAAGAGGATTTTCTCCTTCTCGCATATAGAAAAAACCTTTGAAAAATCATGTTTTCAAAGGTTTTCCATTTTACTATTTATTCATTGATTTTTATATCTTATCAATGACTTTATTCATCGTTCTTCTGACTCTTCTTGGCAAGAAGACCGATACCTGTCACAGCTGTCAATGCCCCCAACAAAGCAGATGCTACCGAAGTAGACGCTCCTGTATTTGGCAAGGCTTGTTTCGGCTTGCTTGAAGCGGATTGACCTTGGCTTGCAATGTTTGCCATTGAGAGAGAGGTGCTTGTTAAAGTAGATGTCAGAGTACTTGCTGATGCAGAACTACTAATAGAATCTGAAGTCGAGAGACTAGTGCTAATCGACGTTGACTCGCTCACTGACATACTTGCTGAAATCGAAGCACTTTCTAGAGTCGATTCACTGGCTAACATGCTAGCTGAGAGTGATGCGCTCGTTGAAATAGATTCGCTCACTGATGTACTTGCTGAGATCGAGGCACTTTCCAATGCTAACTCGGCTGCTAGCATACTTGCAGAAGTTGAAGTACTTGTTGAAGCGGATTCGCTGGCGCTCACTGACACAGATTGGCTTGTGCTTACTGAGGCTGATTGGCTTGAGCTTACTGAGGCTGATTCGCTCGAACTTACCGAAGCAGATTGGCTGGAGCTCGCTGAAGCCGATTGACTCGAACTTGCCGATACAGACTCACTCAAACTTACTGAAGCAGACTGACTAGCACTTGCTGATGCTGACTCACTTTCGCTTACCGATGCAGACTGACTTGCGCTGGCTGAAGCTGATTGACTTGCACTTAATGATGCTGACTGGCTAGCGCTTGCTGAGACAGACTGACTCGAACTTGCCGACGCAGATTGACTTGCGCTTACTGATGCGGATTGACTGGCACTCAATGATGCTGATTGGCTCGAACTTACTGAAACAGATTGACTAGCGCTTACTGAGGCGGATTGGCTGGCACTCGCTGACGCAGACTCACTCGCACTCAATGAAGCGGATTCACTTGCACTTGCAGATGCTGACTGGCTCGAACTTACTGAGGCTGACTGGCTTGAGCTTACAGACGCTGACTGACTAGCACTTACTGAAGCAGATTCACTGGCGCTCGCTGATACTGATTGGCTCGAGCTGACTGAAGCTGACTCACTCGCACTTACAGAAGCGGATTGGCTGGAGCTGGCTGAGACTGACTGACTGGCACTCACTGAAGCGGATTGACTAGCACTTACTGAGGCGGACTCACTCGCACTCACCGATGCGGACTGGCTTGTGCTGGCTGAGGCAGATTGGCTGGAGCTCAATGACGCTGATTGACTAGCGCTCGCTGAAGCGGATTGGCTCGAACTTACTGAAGCGGATTCACTTGCACTTGCAGATGCTGACTGGCTTGAGCTTACTGAAGCGGATTGGCTTGAGCTTACCGAAGCTGACTGGCTGGAGCTTGCAGATGCAGATTGGCTAGCGCTCACTGAAGCGGACTGACTCGAACTTGCTGAGGCAGAATGACTTGCACTTGCTGAGGCTGACTCACTTGCGCTTACTGAAGCCGATTCGCTTGAACTTACTGAGACTGATTGGCTCGAACTTACTGAAGCGGATTCACTTGCACTTGCAGATGCTGACTGGCTTGAGCTTACTGAAGCGGATTGGCTTGAGCTTACTGAGGCTGACTGGCTAGCACTTACTGAAGCGGATTCACTTGCACTTGCAGATGCGGATTGACTCGAGCTCAATGAAGCAGATTCGCTTGAGCTTATAGACGCTGAATGACTGGCGCTCGCTGAAGCGGACTGACTTGAGCTAACTGATGCAGATTCGCTTGAGCTGACTGAGGCTGATTGACTGGCACTCAATGAAGCGGATTCGCTTGAGCTTGCCGACGCTGACTGACTAGCGCTCACTGACGCCGATTGGCTCGCGCTCGTTGAGACGGATTGGCTGGAGCTTACCGAAGCTGACTGGCTAGTGCTGACTGACGCTGACTGACTCGAACTTGCCGATGCAGATTGGCTCGAACTCAATGAAGCTGACTGGCTCGCACTTGCTGAAGCAGACTGACTAGCACTTACTGATGCGGATTGACTTGCACTCACTGATGCGGATTGACTCGAACTTACTGAAGCGGATTGACTCGAACTTACTGAAGCGGACTGGCTGGCACTTGCTGAAGCGGATTGACTTGCACTCACTGACGCGGACTGGCTTGAACTTACTGATGCAGACTGACTCGAGCTGACTGAGGCGGACTCGCTTGTGCTTACTGATGCTGATTGGCTGGCGCTCAATGAAGCTGACTGACTCGAACTTGCCGACGCTGATTGACTTGCGCTTACTGAAGCTGATTCACTTGTGCTTACAGAAGCGGATTGGCTGGCACTCAATGAAGCCGATTGACTAGCACTCAATGAAGTTGACTGGCTTGAGCTCACCGATGCGGACTGACTCGAACTTGCTGACGCTGATTGGCTTGAGCTGACTGATGCAGACTGACTCGAGCTTGCAGATGCAGATTGGCTCGAACTTACAGATGCAGACTGACTAGCACTTACTGATGCTGATTGACTTGAGCTCACCGATACAGATTGGCTAGCACTCAATGAAGCCGATTGACTTGAACTTGCCGACGCTGATTCGCTTGAGCTTACAGATGCAGATTGGCTGGCACTCGCTGAGGCGGATTGGCTTGAGCTTAATGAGGCAGACTCACTAGCACTCAATGAAGCTGACTGGCTGGCGCTCGCTGACGCTGACTCACTTGCACTCACTGAGGCAGACTCACTGGCGCTTACCGATGCAGATTGACTTGAGCTTACTGAAGCCGATTCGCTTGAGCTTACTGAGGCTGACTGGCTCGCACTCGCTGAAGCTGATTGGCTTGAGCTTGCCGAAGCAGACTCACTCGAACTTACTGAGGCTGATTGGCTAGCGCTCGCTGAAGCGGACTGGCTGGCACTTACTGAAGCCGATTCACTTGAGCTTACTGAAGCCGATTCGCTAGCGCTCACCGATGCTGACTCACTTGTGCTCACTGAGGCTGATTGGCTTGAGCTTGCCGAAGCGGACTGGCTGGCGCTCACTGAGGCTGATTGACTTGCACTCACCGATGCTGATCGACTCGAACTTGCTGAAGCAGACTGACTTGAGCTTACGGACGCTGATTGGCTCAAGCTTACTGATGCAGACTGGCTAGCACTCGCTGAAGCGGATTGACTCGAGCTTACCGATGCAGATTCGCTGGAACTTACTGAGGCGGATTGGCTAGCGCTCGCTGAAGCTGATTGGCTCGAACTTACTGAAGCCGATTCGCTCGAGCTTACAGATGCTGACTCACTTGCGCTCGCTGAAGCTGATTGGCTAGCGCTCGCTGAGGCGGATTGACTTGAACTCATTGACGCTGATTGGCTCGAGCTGACTGAAGCTGATTGACTGGCACTCACTGATGCGGACTGACTCGAACTTGCAGATGCTGATTGACTCGAGCTTACTGAGACAGACTGGCTCGCACTCGCTGAGGCTGATCGACTAGCACTGGCTGAGGCGGATTGACTCAAACTTACTGAGGCGGACTGGCTATTACTTACTGAAATAGACGCTTGATTTGGCGTGATTTGTCCATTAAACACATCTGAAACCAAACCATCCACTGTCGTACTTGCAGTCACTGGTCCACTAGGAAGTCGTCCTCCATTGCGATCATATACTTTCTTCAAGTCAGTTGCAGTAAAGGTTACACTAGTCGAGCTCCCCGTTGCCTGTTTGGTAAATGTTTCACCTGCAATTGTTAAAGTAACTGTCCCACCTGGCGCAACCCCATCTACCGTAATCGCTTGATTTGAGAGCCCACCTTTTTCGTTAAGATATTGATTCTCTATCCTTGGCGTCTGAGGGCGCACAGTAAAGCTCACGTCAATTTCATCCGTACTTCCATCTGGATAAGTTACCACCGCTGTCAAAGTATGCCGACCAGCAGACAAATTCGTATTGGTTCCAGATTTCCAAGTATAGGTTGTTCTAGTTCCCTTAGTAATTCCTGTAGTAGGTAATTCTGGTGTCCCTGTAGCATTCGTGATGTACTGACTGGCTTCACCAACAGAAACAGTCCCTGAATTGGCCGTTAGAGTAAAGTTTCGATTCACCTCAGCATTGATAGCTGGTTCGTACTTTTCAGACTGAGCATGGACTTCAAATTGAATTGCGGCAGGGTTGGCTGTTAAATCTTTTACAAGACCTACGTCAGTAGTATTTCCGCTAAAATTACCTTCCTGATCATAGGTGAAAACATAACGAGTCCACAAACTATTTACTGCTTGATTTTTTCCAACAGAACCCGTGATTGAAACGGTGAAAGGATTTGATGCTGTAGCATTTCCATCTTTGGCTAGTTTATTTGTCGGAACAATCATGCTGATACTTTGACCATTACTCGTAGTGAATGAGACAACAGTTGAAGTAGCCGGATAGGCCGCGGGAACAGCAGTAGGAACAAATTTTGCATGTTCAATTCGACCACTGTTATCAGTAAACTCAATGGTCGCAGAAAAATTTTCTTCTCGATAAATTTTAAATTTTTGTCCTTCTAGAACTGCGCCACCTGTAACGGTTATTTTCTGAAGTTCTGGCTTCTCTGTATCCCTAGCAGCTCTGAAGCTAGCGGTATTTGAAGCTTTGGTCAAAGCTTGTCCGTTTCTGCTGTCACGAAGTCCAGAGTTGGCACGTAACACAGCATTTGCAATGCTATTTCGAGCTTCTGTAGCTTTTTGTAGGATAGTGGCAAGGTCAGAAACCTCCCCTTTCAAGGCCTCTGCTATCTCATTCTTCGCTAGACTAGCCTTCGTGATCGCCTCATCCGAGTTTGGAAGTCCCTGCGCTTGAGCTAGAAATTGCCCAATCTCAGCAGACAAGGCCTCTAATTTCTTCCGTTTTTCTTCACTTTGCTTTTCTGTCAAGGCTACAGAAGTCATTGTGAGACTAGATTCAGCCGTCACACCTTCATTCTTTACATGACCAGACTGACTTCGAGGCAAGGATTCTGTAGAAAAATCAACTGCTTTTAATTCTTTTGAAGGTTGTGATTCTTTCACTGTCTCCCGAGCTGACTCACTTGTTTGGTACTGACTTTGAACACCAACTGAAGCTCTCTCTGACAGATTACTATTCGCTTGATTTTGTGTTCCAAGGGATTCACTTGAACTAGCAGTTACACTTTGACTGTTTGCCAAAGATTGACTAGTAGAAGCAGATTGGCTCATCGACTGGCTCATGCTAGAAGAGCTTGAGGCACTGATAGACTGACTCGTAGAGGCAGATTGACTGGCGCTCTGCGAATTGAATTCTGACAATGACTGGCTTTGACTGGTAGACAAAGACAAGCTAGCAGTATCTTGATGATCCTGAGTCGTCCCCAGCACTACTGAATCTCTCGTCGCCAGGGTATCTTTTGATTCGACAGTCTTTTCAACAGCGACTGCATCATTGGCATAAACACGCGTTTGCGTTGCAGCAAAACCACCTAAGATCGTCCCCGTAGCTGCTATCCCTTTCAAGACATCCAAGCCGGTCAACTTCTGACCTTCTTGCTTTTCAACCATTTCTGTCTTTACTTGGCTCGCATCCGCACTTCCACGCATCACCTTAAATAAGCCAAAAAGGGAAGTCGAGGCCCGTAGCCAATGCTTCCCTGATTTGATTAATTTGAACCGAGTTACACGGTCTGTTTCTCTATATTCACCCTTCTGGCGTCTAAAAAACATGTTCATCCCCTCAACTTGAAAAAGATCTATTCACCTATAAAATACTATTTTCTTATTATATACCAAATATACCGACAATTCAATATCTATAACACATCCTAAAGAAAGAAAATGATTTCAAAAATGACTCTATTTCAAATCTATTCTGTTTTTTCAATATAATCTTCATTTTATTATTCTGTTAATATATTTTATTTATTTTTTAACCATTTCTATATGCTTTAAAATTTGAGCAAATAATTCCAATCACTCAGGGAATTGATTTTTATTCAAAATATAGAAAAAAGTCCATGAATCAATAGCATCCACAGACTTTTAGGAGTAGAGTATTTAAAGGCAGTTTCACAAATGAATCAATGAAGCCGGTAGCCGATGTAACTTTCTAGCCTTTCCAACAAAAAAATCCACGAATCGAAAGCATTCGCGGACTTTTCTTACAACGCATTTAAGAAAAATGCCATACTAATTAATAGCCGTAATCTACGACACGAAGAGGCGAAAACGATTATTTTTCGCCGATGAATTAGTGAGGCAGGTTGCTAGCCCTCTCACTACCCGTTACAACGGAAAAATCCACGAATATTATCGATTCGTGGATTTTTCCTAGTGAAGCGTTTAGGTAAGCCGATTTTACACTACGACACGGAGTTTGGCAAATCGGTTCTATTTGCCAAACGTAGTTAGTAAGGCAGTTAGCTAGTTCGCCAAATAGCGACTAGCGTCCAACAATTAGGAACTTTAGTTCCAATTGTTGGTGCTGAGTTACATTTTTTCCTCCAACTCAACATCTGGATACTTGTCCGCAAACCAGCGGAGGGCAAAGTCATTTTCAAAGAGGAAGACTGGTTGGTCGAAACGGTCCTTGGCCAAGATATTGCGGCTTGAGGACATCCGTTCATCCAAGTCCTCAGGCTTGATCCAACGAACCGTCTTTTTACCCATTGGGCTCATGACCACTTCTGCATTGTACTCGCCTTCCATACGGTGCTTAAAGACTTCAAACTGGAGTTGTCCGACAGCTCCTAGCATGTACTCACCAGTTTGGTAATTCTTATAAAGCTGAATGGCTCCCTCTTGCACCAGTTGCTCAATCCCCTTGTGGAAGGATTTTTGCTTCATGACGTTCTTAGCAGAAACTTTCATGAAAATCTCAGGTGTAAAGGTTGGCAGTGGTTCAAACTCAAACTTGTTTTTTCCAACCGTCAAGGTATCCCCAACCTGATAAGTACCAGTATCGTAAACCCCGATAATATCACCTGCAACAGCATTGGTCACATTTTCACGACTTTCGGCCATAAACTGAGTGACATTAGATAGTTTGGCAGTCTTACCAGTACGAGGCAGATTGACACTCATTCCACGCTCGAATTCACCTGATACGATACGAACAAAGGCGATACGGTCACGGTGACGAGGGTCCATGTTGGCTTGGATTTTAAAAACAAATCCTGAGAAATCCTTGTCATAAGGGTCCACAATTTCGCCATCTGTTTTCTTGTGGCCATGTGGTTCTGGAGCAAACTTAAGGAAGGTCTCAAGGAAGGTCTGCACCCCAAAGTTTGTCAAAGCTGAGCCGAAGAAGACTGGTGTTAATTCACCCGCTAAAATAGCTTCTTCTGAAAATTCATTCCCTGCTTCTTGCAACAGTTCGATATCGTCCTTAACCTGAGCGTAGAAAGGATTGCTTCCAAAGAGCTTATCCCCTTCTTCCAGACTGGCAAAACGCTCATCTCCTTTATAGAGTTCCAAGCGTTGGTTATAGAGGTCATACAAGCCTTCGAAGGCTTTCCCCATCCCGATTGGCCAGTTCATTGGATAACTCGCAATACCAAGGACTTCTTCTAGTTCTTGCAAGAGGTCCAGTGGCTCACGACCGTCACGGTCCAGCTTGTTCATAAAGGTAAAGACTGGAATGCCACGGTGCTTCACAACCTCAAACAATTTCTTGGTTTGAGCCTCTATACCCTTGGCAGAGTCTACGACCATGACCGCAGCATCCACCGCCATCAAGGTCCGATAGGTGTCTTCTGAGAAATCCTCGTGCCCTGGTGTGTCGAGGATATTCACGCGCTTGCCGTCGTAGTCAAACTGCATCACAGATGAAGTGACCGAAATCCCACGTTGTTTCTCAATATCCATCCAGTCAGATTTGGCAAAAGTCCCTGTTTTCTTTCCTTTAACCGTACCAGCCTCACGAATCTCGCCCCCAAAGTAGAGCAACTGCTCAGTGATGGTTGTTTTCCCAGCGTCCGGGTGGGAGATGATGGCAAAGGTACGGCGTTTCTTGATTTCTTCTTGAATAGTCATAAGTTCTCTTTCTTTGATTCTCTATTTTTAGTTGTTTCAGTAGCTAAGAATAATTTTTACATTGGATTGTACTATTCCTTTCAACTCTCCATTATAGCGGATTTTGGGGAGTTTTTCAATTGCTCATCCGATGAAAAGGCGAGCTAGAGCACAGATTTCACCTGATTTCTCTTTTTCCACCGTTTCTTGAACAAGATATCAAAGAGAACCAGAGCCAGTGAGAGGATGACGGACACAAGAAGGTACTTTAGCCATAGAGGAGCATTCGAGATAAACGGGGTATCTCTTAACAAACCATAATTTCCACCCGTTACCTGATTAACCCCAACTAGAAAGAGATTGAGAATAAAGGTATAGGCCACAATCATATATTTCTTGAGCAAGGTCTTGTCATAGTGATTCATCAAGTAAACCAAGGAATTCACTAGAAGGGCATAGTGCCCAATCAAAAATGAAAAACTGGTGATATGGGGGAAATCATAGGGGTCAAAAACAGGGTAAACCAAAGCAAAGACCGCTCCACTTGCTCCTAAGAGGGCAAAATATTGCTTGCTCCGCCATTTATCTGGCAAGAAAACCACCGCAAACATAGCCAAACGGCAATGGTAAAATGGAAGGCTATTAGAAAATGGAATCCCAAAACCAACATACCAGCTATATAGGGCTAGTAACTGGAGGATCTGAATCCCCTTAAACAAGCGGACAAATTTCGGATTTTTGTGATAAACAAGCGCTCCATAAATACAAAGCACTAATAGGAGCATCATAATCCCATACCAAAAGAGCGAAATGGGAGGAGGGACTGTCTGAGTTCTGGTGATAAATTGATGGAACATATTTCTATCCTAACTCTTATTTTTTCTATTCTCTAGTTTAACCATTATAGCGAATTAAAAGCGATTTTTCAATTTCTATTTCTTTTCAGTTTGGCTCCCTTATTTATAGGAAAATATGGTAAAATAGAACAGACTAAAAATCATCATTTCACGAAAGGATGCAAGATGAAAATTACGCAAGAAGAGGTAACACACGTTGCCAATCTTTCAAAATTAAGATTCTCTGAAGAAGAAACTGCTGCCTTTGCGACAACCTTGTCTAAAATTGTTGACATGGTTGAATTGCTGGGCGAAGTCGACACAACTGGTGTCGCACCTACTACGACTATGGCCGACCGTAAGACCGTACTCCGCCCTGATGTGGCCGAAGAAGGAACTGACCGTGACCGCTTGTTTAAAAACGTACCTGAAAAAGACAACTACTATATCAAGGTACCAGCTATCCTAGATGATGGAGGAGATGCCTAATGACTTTTAATAACAAAACGATTGAAGACTTGCACAACCTCCTTGTCTCTAAGGAAATTTCTGCAACTGAATTGACACAAGCCACGCTTGAAGATATCAAGTCTCGCGAGACAGCTATCAACGCTTTTGTCACTATCGCTGAAGAACAAGCCCTTGCTCAAGCTAAAGCCATTGATGAAGCTGGAATCGACGCGGATAATGTCCTTTCAGGAATTCCACTGGCTGTTAAGGATAATATCTCTACAGACAGTATCCTGACAACTGCAGCCTCAAAAATGCTCTACAACTACGAGCCAATCTTTGATGCGACAGCCGTTGCCAATGCAAAAGCCAAGGGCATGATTGTCGTTGGGAAAACCAACATGGACGAGTTTGCCATGGGTGGTTCTGGTGAGACTTCTTACTATGGTGCTACTAAAAATGCTTGGGACCACAACAAGGTTCCTGGTGGTTCATCAAGTGGTTCTGCCGCAGCTGTATCCTCTGGACAAGTCCGCTTGTCACTTGGTTCTGATACGGGTGGTTCCATCCGCCAACCTGCTGCCTTCAACGGGATCGTTGGTCTCAAACCTACCTACGGAACAGTTTCTCGTTTCGGTCTCATTGCCTTCGGTAGTTCGCTAGACCAGATCGGACCTTTTGCTCCAACTGTTAAGGAAAATGCCCTCTTGCTCAATGCGATTGCCAGCGAAGATGCCAAAGACTCTACCTCTGCTCCTGTCCGCATCGCTGACTTTACTTCAAAAATCGGCCAAGATATCAAGGGAATAAAAATTGCTTTGCCTAAGGAATACCTTGGTGAAGGGATTGATCCAGAGGTTAAGGAAACCATTCTGAGTGCAGCCAAACACTTTGAAAAACTTGGTGCTATCGTCGAAGAAGTCAGCCTTCCTCACTCTAAATACGGTGTTGCCGTTTACTACATCATCGCTTCATCAGAGGCCTCCTCAAACCTGCAACGTTTTGACGGTATCCGTTACGGCTACCGCGCAGAGGATGCGACTAATCTTGATGAAATCTATGTAAACAGCCGTAGCCAAGGTTTCGGTGAAGAGGTAAAACGCCGTATCATGCTAGGTACTTTCAGCCTTTCATCAGGTTACTATGATGCCTACTATAAGAAAGCTGGTCAGGTCCGTACCCTCATCATCCAAGATTTCGAAAAAGTCTTTGCGAATTACGACTTGATTTTGGGACCAACTGCTCCTAGTGTTGCCTATGACTTGGATTCACTCAACCATGATCCAGTTGCCATGTACTTGGCTGACCTCTTGACCATCCCAGTCAACTTAGCAGGTCTCCCAGGAATTTCCATCCCTGCTGGATTCTCTCAGGGTCTACCTGTCGGTCTCCAATTGATCGGTCCTAAATACTCAGAAGAGACCATTTACCAAGCTGCTGCTGCTTTTGAAGCAACAACAGACTACCACAAACAACAACCCGTGATTTTTGGAGGTGATAACTAATGAACTTTGAAACAGTCATTGGACTTGAAGTCCACGTAGAGCTCAACACCAATTCAAAAATCTTCTCACCAACTTCTGCCCACTTTGGAAATGACCAAAACGCCAACACCAACGTGATTGACTGGTCTTTCCCAGGAGTTCTGCCAGTTCTCAATAAAGGTGTTGTCGATGCCGGTATCAAAGCTGCTCTTGCCCTCAACATGGACATCCACAAAAAGATGCACTTTGACCGCAAGAACTATTTCTACCCTGATAATCCAAAAGCCTACCAAATTTCTCAGTTTGATGAGCCAATCGGCTACAACGGTTGGATTGAAGTGGAGCTCGAAGATGGTACGACTAAGAAAATCGGTATCGAACGCGCTCACCTAGAAGAAGATGCTGGTAAGAACACCCACGGTACAGATGGCTACTCTTATGTCGACCTCAACCGTCAAGGGGTTCCTTTGATTGAGATTGTATCTGAAGCTGACATGCGTTCTCCTGAAGAAGCCTACGCTTATCTGACAGCCCTCAAGGAAGTCATCCAGTACGCTGGCATTTCCGACGTTAAGATGGAAGAAGGTTCTATGCGCGTGGATGCCAATATTTCTCTTCGTCCTTATGGTCAAGAGAAATTCGGTACCAAGACTGAGTTGAAAAACCTCAACTCCTTCTCAAACGTTCGTAAGGGTCTCGAATACGAAGTCCAACGCCAAGCCGAAATCCTTCGCTCAGGTGGTCAAATTCGCCAAGAAACACGTCGTTACGATGAAGCTAACAAAGCAACCATCCTCATGCGTGTCAAAGAAGGTGCTGCAGACTACCGCTACTTCCCAGAACCAGACCTACCACTCTTTGAAATCTCAGACGAGTGGATTGAGGAAATGCGAACAGAATTGCCAGAATTTCCAAAGGAACGCCGTGCGCGCTACGTATCTGATCTTGGCTTGTCAGACTACGATGCTAGCCAGTTGACGGCAAACAAAGTCACTTCTGACTTCTTTGAAAAAGCTGTTGCCCTCGGTGGCGATGCCAAACAAGTTTCTAACTGGCTCCAAGGTGAAGTTGCTCAGTTCTTGAACGCCGAAGGTAAAACACTAGAACAAATCGAATTGACACCAGAAAACTTGGTAGAAATGATTGCCATCATCGAAGACGGCACTATCTCTTCTAAGATTGCCAAGAAAGTCTTTGTCCACCTAGCTAAAAATGGCGGTGGCGCGCGTGAATACGTGGAAAAAGCAGGCTTGGTGCAAATCTCTGATCCAGATGTCTTGATCCCAATCATCCACCAAGTCTTTGCGGATAACGAAGCTGCCGTTGCCGACTTCAAATCAGGTAAACGCAACGCAGACAAGGCCTTCACAGGATTCCTTATGAAAGCAACCAAAGGCCAAGCCAACCCACAAGTCGCCCTTAAACTCCTTGCCCAAGAATTGGCGAAGTTGAAAGAAAGTGAGTAATTTACTCTTTATACACTTTTTTCTACTTTTAAAACGAGAATGAGACAAGGAGAATAAATGAACAAATTTTTACGATTGCTATTTGTCTTAGTCATCATCGCTATGTTAGGCGCTTCTATACTACAAATTTTCTTTCCATCCTACATGGGAAGCCACTCCGGGTACGGAATATCTGCTGGTTGGCAACGAGAAATTGGAATATGGAATTTAGCTGTATTGATTATTATTCTCGCTATCAATATTAAATACGATTGGTTCTATCTACGAATCGCACTTCTTGCTCTCATTATTGGCGGAATTGGAATAGGAACAAATCACTTACTCAATTATATGGAGTATCACTCTCCTGTAAATGCTATCGGTGCTTTTGAAAATTACTTGCTAGCAATAGGGTGGATTGTGGGATGGCTCATCGAGCGCCATTCCATAAAGAAGCTAAATGCTAGTAAATAACGCCTAGTATATCTTAGATGATTTTTAAAGGTTATTAATAGTTTAATAATTATTCGAATTCAGAATTCTACCTTTTCAATCATATAGTTAGGAGACACATGAAAAAGTTTTACGCTCTTTTAATGACCTGTTTATTACTTGTTTTTCTATCCGTGCCTCAAATCGTTGATGCAGGTGTCGGACATTCCAGAAGTGGAGGGAGCAGCCGCAGTAGCTCTAGAAGTAGTAGTCGTTCAAGTGGAGGAGGAAGTCGCTCTGGTGGCTCATCTTATCACTACTACCACTCTGGATATGGATCATCCTCTGACAGTTCTGATAGCTCTAACTATATAGGATTTATTGTAATATTCGCGGTTGCCTCTGTTATAGTTGCTATTTCCAAATCCGCGCAGAATAACTCAGAAGATTCAAGTTCAACAGACACTAGTAATGATTCTCAAACGCTCCATCGTCGAGTTGAACACAACACACGGGCCATTAGTCTTGTGAAATACGGAGATCCAAACTTTGACGCGGAAGCTTTCACATCTTGGGTTAAGGAAGTCTACCTTAAATTGCAGGTTGCCTGGACTGAGAAAAATTGGAACTCTGTCCGCGCTTTGGAAAGTACCAGTCTCTACTCCCAACACAGTGCCCAACTCGAAGACCATATTCGTGCTAAAACAACCAATGTTTTAGAGAAAGTTTGTATCGAAAATGTTCGCATCAAGGAGTTCATTGAAAATCCTGACGGAAACGACACCTTAGTGGTGATCCTGTCATCTACCTTGCGTGACTATGTCATTGATGATGAGACTCGCCGTGTCCTTGAAGGAGACCCTAAAAAAGATCTCTTCACCGTGTATCAATTAAACTTTATCCGTCAACACGGTAGCCAAACGCAAGCAGTCAATCCAGACGAAGTTGTGAGCGACCACTGTCCAAACTGTGGCGCCCCATTAAAAATCTCTGCAGTTAGCGAGTGTGACTACTGTGGTGCCAATCTCTCTCGCAGTCCAAACCAATGGGTACTTGATACCTATGATGTTGTGGATGAAGACGAGCTTTATAATTAGGAGGAATTATGGGATTTATACGTGCAGCCTTATCAGCAGGCTTAAATAGTTTTAATGATAGTAAATTCAAGGAAGCCATTGTCCTTCCAGATAATGTCTCTGGCGATGCCTTGGCCGTCAAGGGTCAATTACTCACAAAAGACCCAGATGGACGTTCTCGTCACAGCAATCAAAATACTGGACTTTTGTCAGATGGCAGTGTGGTTATCGTTCCCCAAGGCTATACCGCTGTTTTGGTAAACAATGGTACCTTCCTTGGTGAGGTCCTCGAAGCTGGTAGCCACGAATGGCAAGCTGGTGATAATGCCTGGCTCCTTGAAAAAGGTGGTTTAAAGGGCACTTGGGAAAACTTTAAAAACCGTTTCTCTTTTGGTGGACAAGTCATCACCCAACAAGAAATCATCTTTATCCGCATGCAACCTATTGCAGGTAATAAGTTCGGCACACAAAATGCGGTCGAATACTTCAGCGAACGTTACCAACAACTGCTTAACATCCGTTTCTATGGCTTGTTTGATGTAAAAATAGCAGATCCAGTCCTCTTCTACGTGAGTTCTGTTAGCCGTCAAATTACTGACGGACAGCCATTTACTCTCCAAGATGTAGCTCAAGGAACGCTCCGTCAAAATATCGCACCAAAAATCGCGATTGCCATTGCCAAATATACCAACGAAAACAAGGTTGATATCTATAGCCTCAATGCCAACCAAGACACCTTTAACGAACTCGCTAAACAAGAGGTCAACAAGGTTTGGACAGGTCTCTACGGGATTGAAGCAACTAACATCTTGCTTGAAGACCTCAGCTACGACCAAGAAAGTCTTGATATCGTTCGCAAACTTGATAGTGAGCTCGTGGCAATGAAGTACAACACGATTGAAATCGAAGAACGCCGTGCTCGCAACGAAGCGCTTATTGCTGCTGCTGCCAACGAAGGAAATGGCAATGGGATGAACATGTTTATGGGCATGAATCTTGGTCAAACTCTGGGTGGTCAATTAAGCCAACAAGTCCAAAATCAAGCACCGGCTCAAAACACTGGGCAAACTGCCAGCAAGAATTTTTATATCGAAGTCGATGGAAAATACGTCCTCGTTACTAAAGACGAAGATGGAAATATCGTACCAGTCAACTAATTAAGCTCCTTCTGACATTTGAGTAATGTTGTCTTTTATGGTACAATAAAGAGTAAATTATTTATTAAAGAGGTAAAAACATGATTGAAGCAAGTAAATTAAAGGCTGGTATGACCTTTGAAACAGCTGACGGAAAATTGATCCGCGTTTTGGAAGCTAGCCACCACAAACCAGGTAAAGGAAACACAATCATGCGTATGAAATTGCGTGATGTCCGTACTGGTTCTACATTTGACACAAGCTACCGTCCAGAGGAAAAATTTGAACAAGCCATCATCGAGACTGTCCCAGCTCAATACTTGTACAAAATGGATGACACAGCCTACTTCATGAACACAGAAACTTACGACCAATACGAAATTCCTGTAGTCAACGTTGAAAACGAATTGCTTTACATCCTTGAAAACTCTGATGTGAAGATCCAATTCTACGGAACTGAAGTGATTGGTGTTACCGTTCCTACTACTGTCGAATTGACAGTTGCAGAAACTCAACCATCTATCAAAGGTGCTACTGTTACAGGTTCTGGTAAACCAGCAACGATGGAAACTGGACTTGTCGTAAACGTTCCAGACTTCATCGAAGCAGGACAAAAACTCGTTATCAACACTGCAGAAGGAACTTACGTTTCTCGTGCCTAATCTCTAGAAAGAGGTCATTCTATGGGAATTGAAGAACAACTTGGCGAAATCGTTATCGCCCCACGTGTACTTGAAAAAATCATTGCTATTGCTACTGCAAAAGTAGAGGGTGTTCACTCTTTTTCAAACAAATCAGTATCTGACACCCTTTCAAAACTTTCTCTCGGCCGCGGCGTTTATCTTAAAAACGTGAACGAAGAACTCACAGCTGATATCTATCTCTACCTTGAGTACGGAGTAAAAGTTCCTAAGGTAGCTGTTGCTATCCAAAAAGCTGTCAAAGATGCTGTCCGCAACATGGCTGATGTAGAACTAACTGCTATCAATATCCACGTTGCAGGTATCGTTCCAGATAAAACACCAAAACCTGAATTGAAAGATCTATTTGACGAGGACTTCCTCAATGACTAGTCCACTATTAGAATCTAGACGCCAACTCCGTAAATGCGCTTTTCAAGCTCTCATGAGTCTTGAGTTCGGTACGGATGTCGAAACTGCTTGTCGTTTCGCCTATACTCATGATCGTGAAGATACTGATGTGCAACTTCCAGCCTTTTTGACAGAGCTAGTTTCTGGTGTTCAAGCTAAAAAGGAAGAACTAGACAAGCAAATCACACAGCATTTAAAAGCAGGTTGGACCATCGAGCGTTTAACACTCGTGGAGAGAAACCTTCTTCGCTTGGGAGTCTTTGAAATCACTTCATTTGACACCCCTCAGTTGGTTGCTGTTAACGAAGCTATCGAGCTTGCAAAGGATTTCTCAGATCAAAAATCTGCCCGTTTTATCAATGGACTGCTCAGCCAGTTTGTAACCGAAGAACAGTAAACAGAAAAAGTGTTTGACAATTATCAAACACTTTTTTCTTTACCTTTCACTATCTAAAAAAACGATAATAGATTAAATTAGAAAGAAACAACCAGATGAAGTCTGCATGGATGAGAAAATTTATAAAACTATGGCACAGAATGGTGATTTTTAGACTCTTTGTCCAACGGTAAACTAAAGCAAAGAAAAGACCGGAAAAACTATAAACCATCAAACTGATAGGATCTCGGTGAGTTAGGATCAAATGACTAAATCCAAAGATAAGAGCAGATAGGATAACATCCAGATAGTACTTGGACTGGGGGAAAAAGGTATTCATAAAATACCCTCTATGAATCAGTTCCTCTAATATAGGTGCGGCGACTACTGTTAAACTAAAACTGAGAACAGTTGATAGAAAAGTTGGTTGCCCATTGGAGTATAGAATCGAAAGAAGGTCTTGAAAGATATACTTGTTATCAATTAAGTGATGAAACTGTAACTGAAAAGCATCCACCAATTGACGATCAAAATAAGTAGCTACTAGACCAACTACAAGGTAAAAGAATCTTGACTTCTTTGAACCCTTTTTTTCAAAAATATAGAGCATCTCTTTCTTTTTGAGCCAGTAGATAAATAATAGCAAAAGAGCTATTACTTCAACTGTTAAAAAGATAGAATAGCCATCTATCCCCCATCCTAAAAACTTAGTTAGATGCATAATCCCTAACTCTGGTAGGTAAATCGATAGAAATACCAGTGATGTATAGACTCCCAAATGCCCTAGTTTTTTCATACTTACCCCTTTAATTTATCAATAGCTAATACCATAAGCACGTCTAGTCGCATGATTCAGTATTGTACTCCATTCTGTCGCCAAACTATATGCATATGGCGAAGGCCAATGTCTATCATAAACTAACCAAATCATGCCACCACCTGAAACTTGCTCTAAGTCCTCAGATAAAAGAACTGTAAATGTTTTTGTACCTGTCCTATCAAGTAGCTCCTTAAAATAAATTTTTGTCAGTTTACATCTACAGTATACATCTTTTTGTCTATTTTATAGCCTATCTCCTCAACTGTCAATTTTTCACCCTAAATGGTAGCTTTACTCATTGAGAAATAAGAAATTGATAAAAGAGATTTCTCTATCTTCCCATTAAATTAGAAAAAGTGTTTGACAATTATCAAACACTTTTTCTTTACTTCCTACTATCTAAAAATCAAATAATAAATATAAAATAAGATTGACGGAGCATAGGGAATTGCATTATAGAAACTATGACAAAAAATGGTAAACCGAAGACTACCCGTAACTCGATAAGCGACTGCAAATAGAAGACCAAGAATACTATACATTAGGAGACTGATGGGGTCACGATGAGATAGAACTAAGTGACTAAGCCCGAAGATGAAAGAAGACAAAATCACATCCAAATAAAACTCCGACTTCGGAAAGAAGGTATTCATAAAATAACCTCTATAGATTGTCTCCTCAACAACAGGTACAATCGAAATGTTAAAGATTAAAAATATAAGACTTGATAGAGTCGTTTCTCTTCCGTTTGAGTAAAGTTCTGAAAGAAGGTCTTGGAAAATAAAGCTATTGTCAATCAATCGAATATTCTGCATTCTAAATCCATTTAGAAAAGAATAGATAAGAAAGCAAGCCACTAAGAAAGCGAGATAAGACCAGCGCCAACCCTTTTTCTCGAAGATAAAGAGCATCTTCTTCTTTTTCAACCACAAAACGAATAAAAAGAAAATAAGCAACACTTCTCCAACTAGGAAGATTATATAGCTGTCCATTCCTAAACCAAAGGTCCTAGCTAGAGTTATAGCCCCTAATGGCGTTAAATAAATGTACAGGAACATTAAAATCATACAGATTCCTAAATGTATTGTCTTTTTCATTCTTTCTCTCCTAATGGTAAACTCTCTATTAGGGCAATATAGAGGATATACCATTGATTATTTTCTTATTTATCTAGAGTATTCATATTTATCCATGCTCTATTATCAAAATAGCTAGAACAAATTGTTCTAGCTTTTAAATTTTCTTAGTATTTTCTAAAGCGTTGGTAACGTTCTTCGATAAGTTGGTCGAGTGGTAGTTCTTGCAACCTATCTAGTTCTGCACGCAATTCATTTTTAACGCAACTTAGCAGTTCTTTACTTGACAGCCCTGCTTCTGAGATTACCTTGTCTACGATTCCCATTTCTAGGAGTTCATGTGAAGTGATTTTCATCAACTCCGCCGCTTCCATAGCACGACTTCCATCCTTCCAAAGGATAGAGGCAAATCCTTCCGGGCTAAGTACGGCGTAGATTGAGTTTTCTAACATCCAGACACGGTTAGCTGCGGCTAGAGCTAGGGCCCCACCAGATCCACCTTCACCGATAATAATCGCGATGATTGGAACCTTGAGATCACTCATTTCCATCAGGTTTCGGGCGATTGCTTCACCTTGTCCACGTTCCTCGGCTCCAACACCTGGGTAAGCACCCGCCGTATTGATAAAGGTCACAACTGGACGACCAAACTTTTCTGCCTGTTTCATCAAGCGTAAGGCCTTACGATAACCTTCTGGATGAGGTTGCCCGAAATTCCGTTTGAGGTTGTCATGAAGACTCTTCCCCTTTTGGATACCAACGACAGTTACTGCTTGTTCACCTAACCAGCCAATTCCACCGATAACCGCACCATCATCGCGGAAAGAGCGATCTCCATGCAATTCGATAAACTCGTCAAAGATTCCATTGGCAAAATCAAGTGCGGTCAAACGACTCTGCTCGCGTGCCTCTCTGACTATTTTTGCAATATTCATCCGCGACTTCCTCCATGCAATCTTACTAATTTAGCAATTGTTTCAGGCAATTCTCTCCGTTTGACAATTGCATCAACAAATCCATGTTCAAGCAAAAATTCTGCCTTTTGGAAGTCATCCGGCAAGGTCTCACGAACTGTATTTTCGATAACACGACGCCCAGCAAAACCAACCAAACTCTGTGGCTCCGCTAGGATAATATCACCTTCCATAGCAAAAGAAGCGGTCACCCCACCTGTTGTCGGATCGGTTAAAATAGTTAGGTAAAAAAGTCCTGCCTTGGAATGGCGTTGAACTGCCGCAGAAATCTTAGCCATCTGCATCAAGCTCATGATTCCTTCTTGCATGCGGGCTCCACCAGAAGCTGTGAAGAGAACGACTGGCAAGTTTTCTACCGTTGCATACTCAAACAAGCGCGTGATTTTTTCACCCACAACGGTTCCCATAGAAGCCATGATAAAGTTAGAATCCATGATCCCAAGGGCAACTTTTTGTCCCTTGATGCTAGCTGTACCAGTTAGTACTGCTTCATCCAAACCTGTCTTTTCACGCATTGTTGCAAGTTTTTTCTGGTAGCCAGGAAAGTTTAATGGATCTTGAGTTTCAATACCTGTAAACATCTCCACAAAGCTACCAGAATCAATCGTCAAATCCAAGCGTTCCTGAGCTGAAATACGGAAAGTATAGCTACAATGGGGACAAATTCGTTCGCTCCCAAGATCCTTTTGATAAATGGTGTGTTTACAACCAGGACACTGGGAGAAGAGTTCATCCGGAACCTCAGGCTTGGCTTGTGGTTTCTGCCTTACGGAACGGTTAGGATTGATCCGAATATACTTATCCTTTTTACTAAATAGAGCCATAACTCCCCCTTTTAGTTCTCATACTGTTTGAAAGTCTATTCTTTTTCTTGGTATTTTGGCAAGAAAGTTTCCATCAAGAAGGAAGTATCGTAGTCACCAGCGATAACTCGGCGGTCTGAAATCAGATCCAACTGGAAGTCTGCATTGGTTTGCACTCCTTCAATATCAAGTTCATAAAGTGCCCGTTGCATCTTCATCAAGGCATCAAAACGATTCTCCCCATGAACAATGATTTTGGCAATCATACTATCATAGTAAGGGGGAATGGTATAACCTGGATAAACTGCAGAGTCTACACGCAAGCCAACTCCACCACTTGGTAGATAGAGATTGGTAATTTTACCTGGGCTTGGAGCAAAGTTAAATGCTGGATTTTCCGCATTGATCCGGCACTCGATAGCGTGACCTCGTAGGACAATATCTTCTTGTTTGAAAGGTAAAGGTTGCCCGGCAGCAATGCGAATCTGCTCTTTCACGATGTCAACACCTGAAACAAACTCTGTGACTGGGTGTTCCACTTGCACACGAGTATTCATTTCCATGAAGTAGAAATTGCCACTGGCTTCATCGAGAAGAAATTCAATCGTCCCTGCATTTTCATAGCCTACAGACTCTGCTGCACGAACGGCTGCAGCACCAATTTCATTACGAAGGGTTTTGCCAATCGCGATGGACGGGCTTTCTTCTAAGACCTTTTGGTTATTTCGTTGAAGAGAACAATCCCGTTCACCAAGATGGACAACA
The DNA here is from genome assembly GCF_046098195.1 of Streptococcus sp. ST14. Classification (NCBI taxonomy): domain Bacteria; kingdom Bacillati; phylum Bacillota; class Bacilli; order Lactobacillales; family Streptococcaceae; genus Streptococcus; species Streptococcus sp. ST14. Next base: position 74,797 of record NZ_JBJUSF010000001.1, on the reverse strand, counting down.
TGACCCTCTTGATCTGCAAGAATCTGAACTTCGATATGACGAGCTGGATAAATCACACGCTCAAGATACATAGCGCCGTTTCCAAAGTTGGCCTTGGCTTCACTGGACGCTGTCTCAAAGGCTGCGACCAAGTCTTCTGCCTTTTCAACCTTACGAATCCCTTTTCCACCACCACCTGCCGATGCCTTAAGCATGACTGGATAGCCAATTTTTTCAGCAACCGCAAGGGCCTCTTCAGCTGTGTGAACTTCACCATCAGATCCTGGGATAACTGGAACCCCAGCCTTGATCATTTGCTCACGCGCATTGATCTTATCTCCCATGGTATCCATTACAGCCCCAGAAGGGCCGATAAACTTAATCCCCACTTCATCACACATCGTGGCAAACTTGGAGTTTTCGCTAAGAAAACCAAAACCTGGGTGGATGGCTTCTGCTTCTGTCAAGACTGCAGCAGACAAAATAGCGTTGATATTGAGATAAGATTCTGTCGCCTTACCAGGTCCAATACAGATAGCTTCATCCGCTAGGAGTGTGTGAAGAGCTTCCTTATCAGCAGTTGAATAAACTGCCACGGTCGCAATGCCCAATTCACGCGCAGCTCGAATAATGCGAACCGCAATCTCACCACGGTTGGCAATTAAAATTTTACGAAACATGGAGAACCTCCTTAGTTTCCAATTGCAAAGGTAAGAGTACCACTCGCTGCAAGCTTACCATCTACTTCAGCCTTTGCTTCAACCACAGCAATCGTACCACGACGTTTGACAAAAGTAGCCGTCATGACTAATTGGTCACCTGGTACAACTTGCTTCTTGAACTTAACCTTGTCCATGCCAGCATAGAAGACCAGTTTCCCTTTATTTTCAGGTTTGGACAATTCCAAGACACCAGCAGTCTGTGCCAAAGCTTCCATGATAAGAACACCTGGCATGACTGGGTATTGTGGAAAATGACCATTGAAGAAAGGTTCGTTGATGGTCACATTTTTAATGGCAACAATGGTATCTTCGCTCACTTCCAAGACACGATCCACTAGGAGCATAGGGTAGCGATGGGGTAGAGCTTCTTTGATTCCTTGAATATCGATCATTTGATACGTACCAATCCTTTACCGAACTCAACCATTTCTTCATTTGAAACGAGAATTTCTGTCACCACACCATCCTTAGGTGCAGGAATTTCATTCATGACTTTCATGGCTTCGATGATCACCAAAGTCTGACCTTTTTTAACACTATCCCCGACTGTGACAAAGGCAGGTTTATCTGGTCCAGCAGCCAAGTAAGCCACCCCTACAAGTGGACTTTCAACGACATCACCCTCTGGAGCAACCGTCGTTTCAGCTGGTGCTGGAGCTTCTTCCACAGAAGTCTCTACTGGAGTTGAAGGGGCAGAAACTACTGGACTTGCAGCTACTGCAGTTGGCACTGGAGCAACTTGAGCTGGTGTTTCAGAAGCCATTCTTACTTCATTCTTACTGAACTGCAATTCGTCCGTTCCGTTTTTATAAGAAAATTCTCTCAAACTTGATTGGTCAAATTGAGCCATCAAGTCCTTGATTTCATTTAAATTCATAATTATTTATTCTCCCAACGTTTGAAAGCAAGAACCGCATTGTGTCCACCAAAACCAAAAGTGTTTGAAATAGCATAAGGGATTTCTTGCTCCAAGCCTTGTCCATAAACGACATTCGCTTCGATATAGTCTGATAACTCACTTGTTCCAGCTGTCATTGGTACATAGTTATGACGCATGGCTTCGATGGTAGCGATGGCTTCTACCGCTCCTGCAGCACCAAGCAAGTGTCCTGTAAAGGATTTGGTTGAAGATACAGGTACTTCTTTACCAAGAACAGCTACGATCGCACCACTTTCTCCTTTTTCATTTGCAGGAGTTGAAGTTCCGTGGGCATTGACGTAAGCCACTTGCTCTGGAGAAATTTCTGCTTCTTCCAAAGCCAACTTCATAGCCTTAATCGCACCTTGACCTTCTGGATGTGGTGAAGTCATATGGTAAGCATCACAGGTATTACCGTAACCAACTACTTCAGCCAAGATAGTTGCACCACGTTTTTCAGCATGTTCAAGGCTTTCAAGAACCAACATCCCTGAACCCTCTCCCATCACAAAACCATTACGGTCTTTGTCAAATGGAATAGAAGCACGAGTTGGATCCTCTGTAGTTGATAGGGCAGTCAATGCTTGGAAACCAGCGATGGCAAAAGGAGTGATAGATGATTCTGATCCACCAACTAACATGACATCTTGGAAACCAAACTTGATAGAGCGGAAGGCATCCCCAATGGCATCGTTTGATGAGGCACAGGCTGTATTGATTGATTTACAGATACCGTTTGCTCCGAAACGCATGGCAACATTTCCTGAAGCCATATTTGGCAAGGCTTTTGGAAGCGTCATTGGTTTAACACGTTTTGGACCTTTTTCATGAAGACGGATAACCTGATCTTCGATTTCTTTAATTCCCCCAATACCAGAAGCCACGATGACACCAAAGCGATCTTTATCAATTGCTTCTACATCAAGATTTGCATTTGTCACCGCTTCTTGAGCCGCATACAAGGCATACAAAGAATAGTTGTCAAAACGGTTGGTATCTTTTTTGACAAAGTATTTATCAAATGGGAAATCTTGAACTTCTGCCGCATTGTGCACAGCAAATTCGCTGTGGTCAAACTTAGTGATTTCTCCAATTCCAATCTTCCCAGTTTGCAAACTGTTCCAAAATTCTTCTGGAGTATTTCCGATAGGAGAGGTCAATCCGTAACCTGTTACTACAACTCGATTTAGTTTCATCTGTCTTACCTATATCTTTCCTTATTTTTTACATGCTAAGTCCGCCATCAACAGCGAGAACTTGTCCAGTCAAATAATCCTGTCCAGCCAGGAACACTGTAGCATCTGCGATATGTTCTGCTTGACCAAAATGTTTCATTGGGATTTGGGCCAATGTCGCTTCCTTGACCTTATCAGACAAAACAGCCGTCATATCTGACTCGATCATCCCTGGTGCAAGAGCATTTACTCGTACGTTGCGATTGGCAACTTCACGTGCAACTGACTTGGTAAAACCAATCAAACCTGCTTTAGAAGCTGCATAGTTGGCTTGTCCGATATTTCCCATCAAACCGACCACACTAGACATGTTGATAATCGCACCTTCACGTGCCTTGATCATCTGTTTCAATACTGCTTGCGTCATGTTGAAGGCACCTGTCAAGTTGATCTTAATCACTTTTTCAAAGTCTTCTTCGGTCATCTTGAGCATAAGCGTATCTTGAGTGATCCCAGCATTGTTGACCAAGACATCGACAGAACCGAGTTCTGCAATCGCTTGATCTACCATACGCTTGGCATCTGCAAAGTCTGAAACATCACCTGATATCGGTACTACTTTGACGGCGTAGTTTGAAAACTCAGCCAGCAATTCTTCTGGGATTGCTCCGCGACTATTCAAAACTACATTAGCGCCTAGTTGGGCAAATTTGTGAGCAATGGCAAGTCCGATACCACGACTTGAACCTGTTACAAAGACATTTTTATTTGTAAGTTGCATTCTATCTCTCCTGTTTCCTGTTGTATTTTGTGGGAGAAGGGATTACTAGTTTCCCAGCAAAGCATCCAAACTTGCCAAATCTTCAACATTGGCTAACTTAGCTGATTTATCAATCTTTTTGACAAAGCCTGACAAGACTTTTCCCGGACCAATTTCAATGAAGTTGGTCACACCAGCATCCTGCATGACTGCGATACTTTCGTAGAAACGCACCGGTTCCTTCACCTGACGCGTCAAAAGCTCTTGGATTCGATCTTTTTCCATGATTGCAGCTTCTGTATTGCCGACTAGAGGGCAAATAAAGTCTGAGAAACTAATTCCCTCAAGAGCCCCAGCTAGCTGTTGGCTAGCTGGCTCTAGAAGGTCTGTGTGGAAAGGACCCGATACATTTAAAGGAATCAATCGTTTTGCTCCTGCTTCCTGCAAGAGTTCAACTGCGCGGTCAACCGCAGCCACCTCGCCACCGATAACGATTTGGCTTGGGGTGTTGTAGTTAGCTGGAGTCACTACTCCAACTTTAGAGGCTGTTTCACAAGCTTCCTCAATCACTTCAACTGGAGTATTGAGAACCGCAACCATCTTCCCAGAGCCTGCAGGTGCAGCCTCTTCCATATAAGCACCGCGCTTAGCAACCAAGGCAACTGCATCCTCAAAGTCCAAGGCCCCACTTGCTACAAGAGCAGAATATTCCCCAAGAGACAATCCTGCTACCATATCCGGCTGGTATCCCTTTTCTTTTAATAGTCGGTAAATAGCAACCGAAGTCGCTAAAATAGCTGGTTGCGTATAGCGAGTCTGGTTTAACTTGGTTTCTTCCTTATCGATCAAGTCACGAAGGTCATAACCCAAAACCTGACTGGCTTGGTCAATTGTTTCCTTGACGATAGGGTAGCGATCATAGAGTTCACGCTCCATTCCTAGATACTGAGCACCTTGACCCGCAAATAGAAAGGCTGTTTTAGTCATTTCTTACAACTCCTGCCCAACGAGAGGCTTCTTCTTGAATTTTTTTGGCTGCACCATAGTATAGATCTTTTAGGATTTCTTCGACAGTTTCCTCTTTAGAAACCAAACCAGCGATCTGACCTGCCATGACGGATCCACCTTCTACATCTCCATGAACAACGGCTTTAGCAAGAGCACCAGCTCCCATTTGCTCAAAGATTTCTAAATCTGGATCTTCTTGTTTAAAGGCATCCTTTTCAGCCTGTTCAAAGTCACGTGTCAACTGATTTTTAATGGCGCGAACAGCATGTCCAAAATGTTGAGCTGAAATAGTCGTATCGATATCACGCGCTTTTAAGATTTTTTCCTTGTATTTTGGATGGGCGTTAGATTCCTTGGCTACTACAAAACGCGTACCAACTTGAACAGCCTCTGCACCAAGCATAAAGCCTGCAGCGACACCTTCACCGTCGGCAATTCCTCCAGCTGCGATAACCGGAATTGAAACGGCTGCAGCAACTTGGCGAACCAAGGTCATGGTTGTTAATTTACCAATATGTCCACCGGCTTCCATTCCCTCTGCAATAACTGCATCTGCACCAATTTTTTCCATGCGTTTTGCCAAAGCAACACTTGGAACAACAGGAATAACTGTAATTCCTGCATCATGGAAACGAGTCATGTATTTACTTGGATTTCCTGCACCAGTTGTAACCACCTTGACCCCCTCTTCAATCACGAGATCAACGATGTCTTCTACAAAAGGTGACAAGAGCATGATGTTAACACCAAAAGGTTTGTCCGTAAGTGATTTGATTTTATCGATATTAGCCTTTACGACCTCTTTAGGTGCATTCCCACCACCAATGATCCCTAGACCACCAGCTTTTGATACTGCACCAGCCAAGTCACCATCTGCAACCCAGGCCATTCCTCCTTGAAAAATAGGATAATCAATGTTCAATAATTCTGTAATACGTGTTTTCATAGTGCCTCCATCATTCTTTGCTTACGTAATAGTTCGATGAGTTTATCGTTTGAGTTTCAAACTATTACCTAAACAAGAGGGAGTGGGTTTCCCCTACTCCTTCTAGTAATATGTTAATTATTTTGTTTGCTCTTCAACGTAGGCAACCAAGTCACCAACTGTTTTCAAGTTATCTTCTGCTTCGATTTGGATATCGAAAGCATCTTCGATTTCAGAGATTACTTGGAACAAGTCCAATGAATCTGCATCCAAATCATCAAAAGTAGATTCAAGTGTTACTTCTGATGCGTCTTTCCCAAGTTCTTCAACGATAATTTCTTGTACTTTTTCAAATACTGCCATGATAGGACTCCTTTAAAATATAAAAAATTTATAACTATGTGTTTACCACATGATTACCTAGATTGTAAGAATGAGTGTGCCCCATGTCAAACCTCCACCGAAGCCTGATAGGAGAATCGTCTGGCTACCATCTAAACGAATCTTGCCATTCTCCACACACTCTGAGAGCAAAATCGGGATACTTGCTGCACTGGTATTTCCATACTCCATCATATTGGCAGGAAGCTTGTCTCGGTCTACGCCGATCTTCTTAGCCATCTTATCCAAAATGCGGATATTTGCCTGATGAAGCAAGAGATAATCCAATTCCGATGCTGCGATTGGACCATTTTCAATGGTTTCTTTTATCGATCTAGCAACATCACGATTTGCAAAATCAAAAACTGCTCGTCCATCCATTTTCAAAAAAGCAGGAACTGCTTCTTGATCCGAGAAAGGAGAAGCCAAAGCCGTTTGACCATAGGTCAAACACTCGCTCCGAGAGCCATCTGTATAGAGACTTTCCACAAGGAAGTGACGTGTTTCGCTCGCTTCCAAGAGAACCCCACCAGCACCATCCCCAAAGAGAACAGCTGTCGAACGATCTGACCAATCAACTGCCTTGGATAAGGTCTCAGCCCCGATAACAATCCCTTTTTTGAACTGTCCAGAACTTAAAAACTTTTCTGCAGTTGAGAGAGCGAATACAAAGCCACTGCAAGCTGCTGTCAGATCAAAGGCGAAAGCTCTATGCGCTCCGATATTTGCCTGAACTCGAGCTGCTGTGGAAGGCATCATCGAGTCTGGGGTAATCGTCGCTACAATAATAAAATCAATCTGATCCGCTGTTAAGCTCCCTTTAGCCAACAAGCTCTTAGCTACTTCTGTCGCCAAATCACTTGTAGACTCTGTTTTTGAGATATGTCTCTGTTTAATTCCTGTCCGACTTGAAATCCACTCATCGCTTGTGTCCATGATTTGGGCTAAGTCATGATTAGTGACCACTTGCTCTGGAACATAATGAGCAACCTGGCTTATCTTTGCAAAAGCCATTATTTCAAATCCTCCAAAAATTGATAAAGATTGATTAATCCTCTACCCATAACTTCTATTTCCTCAGGACTCATGCCATCGATGATTTTTTCGACCATTGCCTTGTGAAAACGTCTATGAAGACGATGGACTAACCGACCTTTCTTGGTCAAATGCAGATAGACCACTCGACGGTCTTGGTCAGAACGAATACGCTCAATATAACCTTTTCTCTCCAGGTTATTCAAACTCGTCGTCACTGTCCCAAGAGTTACCATCAGTTCTTTTGAAACCTTACTTGGCGTTGCCTCCGGGAACTTCCCAATCACATCGATCGTGTGCATTTCTTTGATGGAGATGTCTTTGAATCGACTACCTCGTAAGCTAACCTCCTCAATCACAAGGACGTTATTAAAAATAGATGTTAGATAATCATTTACTTGTTGGTAGTCCAAATCGTTTCCCTCCCCCTCAAAAAGCTTTTACAATCAAAACATTTGATAAAAGAAGTATAACAAACTTCAAAAAATTGTGCAAGTATTTTTTCACATTCCTGTAAATTTCGGTCTTCTTCTTTCAGAATGTGCACGAACCCCTTCTTTAAAATCTTCAGTTAAAGATAACGATTCTTGTAATTTCAATTCTAATTCAGCATAATTCTGCCAATCCTTAAATTGACTTTCCCAAACTAACTTTTTAATCGCTGCGTATGAGTTTGCTGAACCTCTTCTTAATTTTTTCAGAACTTGTTCTCTTGTTTTTTCTAATTTGTCAACTTCACAAACACGGTATACCACGCCCCATTCTAGCGCTTTTTCAGCAGTTAAGGCTTCACCTGTCATAGCAAGTTGTGCAGCCCGTGTTACCCCGATGCTACGACTCAAGAGATGAATCCCACCAGCGTCTGGCGCCAATCCAACTCCGACAAAGGCTTGAATGAATTTTGCCTTGTCAGTCGCCAAACAAAAATCAACTGCTACTGCCATATTTGCTGCGGCACCAGCAACCGCTCCATCTACCTCCATCAAAACAGGTTTAGGAATTTGCTTGATTTTAAAAGAAATTGTATTGACTAATTCTGCAATCTTATTCAAAGAAGGAATATCATCTTCGTCTACTGCTCGTTTCATCTCAACCAAGTCTCCCCCAACTGAAAAGACCTTCCCATTAGCATTAATCAAGATGAACTGCACAGCTTGATCCTGATCCGCTAGGGTCAAAGCTTCTAAAATTTCCTCACACATTGGGATATGAAAACCATTTGCCACTTCGGGACGATTCAAAGTAATGATAGCCAGATCATCTACGATCTGATATAAGATATGATTCATAGCTTCTCCTTTTCTTTTATAAGGCAATGAAATTGTTTTATCATCAAAGTATACCTTTTTTTGGATAAAGAGGCAAGGAAAAACTAAAGGAAAGTGTCTCAGCTGATTATTTACCCATCATTTATGAGTGTGAGTAAAATTTGACACTCTTACTTTTAAATCGTTATCGCTTTTCAGAATAAGTTAGTGTTTTCTTCTATTATAATAGGAAGTTATTTTCGTCATTGAAAAATGCCCCTCTTTCTGCTATAATCGTATAAAACACTTACTTGAGGAGTCCTTATGAAGGTTGTAAAATTTGGCGGAAGCTCGCTTGCCTCTGCTGGTCAGTTAGAAAAAGTTTTAAACATTGTTAAAAGTGATAAAGAACGCCGTTTTGTAGTCGTTTCTGCACCCGGCAAACGCAATGCTGAAGATACCAAGGTAACCGATGCCTTGATCAAATACTATCGTGACTATGTGGCTGGAAATGACATCAGTGCTAGCCAAAGCTGGATCATTGACCGTTATGCCGCTATGGTTAGTGAACTAGGGTTAAAACCTGCTGTTTTAGAAAAAATCTCTAAAAGTATTCGGGCCTTGGCAACTCTTCCTATAGAGGACAATGAATTTCTCTATGATACCTTCCTAGCGGCTGGAGAAAATAACAATGCCAAATTGATTGCAGCCCACTTTAACCAAAACGGCATTGATGCACGCTATGTTCACCCAAGAGAAGCTGGGATTGTTGTCACAAGTGAACCAGGAAACGCACGCATCATTCCATCTAGTTATGACAAGATTGAAGGCTTGGCTGATAGCAACGAAGTCCTTGTCATCCCTGGTTTCTTTGGTGTGACTAAGGAAAATCAAATCTGTACTTTTTCACGTGGAGGTTCAGATATTACAGGTTCTATCATTGCAGCAGGTGTTAAGGCTGATCTCTATGAGAACTTTACAGACGTAGATGGTATCTTTGCTGCCCATCCTGGTATTATCCACCAACCACACTCCATTCCTGAATTAACCTACCGTGAAATGCGTGAGTTGGCTTACGCTGGATTCTCAGTCCTTCATGACGAAGCTCTTCTACCCGCTTACCGCGGAAAAATTCCTCTTGTCATCAAGAATACCAACAACCCTGACCACCCAGGAACACGCATTGTTTTAGAACACAGTAGTGATAAATTCCCAGTAGTAGGGATTGCGGGTGACTCAGGATTCGTCAGCATCAACATGTCAAAATACCTCATGAACCGCGAAGTCGGATTTGGTCGCAAGGTTCTGCAAATCCTTGAGGACCTCAACATCGGTTGGGAACACATGCCTACAGGTATCGACGATCTTTCAATCATCCTCCGCTCCCGTGAATTAACTCCTATCAAAGAAGAAGAAATTCTACGTCAACTCGTTCAAAAAGCTGAAGTGGACCATGCTGAAATCGAACATGACCTTTCCATCATTATGATTGTTGGAGAAAAGATGAAGAGCCATATCGGGGTAACTGCTACTGCAACACGTGCTTTGTCTGAGAATAAAATCAACATCCAGATGATGTCCCAAGGTTCAAGTGAAGTTTCCATCATGTTTGTTGTCAATAAAGAGCAAGAAAAAGCAGCTATCAAGGCTCTCTATCATGCCTTTTTCGGTGAAAGTAAGGAAGACTAATCATGGCCCAATCACTCAATCAAGTCATTGACCTCCAAACTACTGGGACATCTTACCTCTCTATCTCTGGAAAAGTTGGAAAATTTTTAGTCGGGGATCAAGCCTTAGAGTTTTATCCTGATGTCAATGTCGAACAATATATCCAAATCCCTTGGTCCAGCATTCAGCAAATAGGAGCTAACGTAAGTGGTCGCAAGATCAGCCGTCACTTTGAAGTCTTCACTGATCAAGGTAAATTCCTCTTTGCCTCAAAAGACTCTGGGACTATCCTCAAAATCGCTCGGAAAAAATTAGGAAACGATAAGGTTGTCAAACTTCCTACTTTGATTCAGACCATTGGTCAAAAATTTAAAAATCTATTTGCAAAAAAGTAGAAACTTTAGTATAATCATAGCAACGGATAAGTAGGTTATCTTCTTCTTTCAGAAAGTCTGCGGGTGCTGCGAGCAGATAGGAGGGATAGGTGAAATTCTACCGTTGTTAACAATTAAATACTCAATCAAGTGCACACCTGTGAAGTTGGATGGAACCGTGGCCCTGCCACTCCAACACTTTGTCAGGTGTGCTTTTTTTCATAAAGGAGTTCTTATGTTAGATATTAAACGTATTCGTACAGATTTTGATGCTGTCGCTGAAAAATTAGCTACACGTGGTGTAGATCCTGCTATCTTAAATGAGATGAAAAAAATCGATGCTAAACGTCGTGACATCTTGGTCAAGGTTGAAACGCTCAAAGCAGAACGTAACACAGTTTCTGCTGAGATTGCCCAAGCCAAGCGAAACAAGGAAAATGCAGATGACAAGATTGCTGCGATGCAAACCTTATCTGCTGAAGTCAAAGCCTTGGATGCTGAATTGGCAGAAATCGATGCTAAATTAACAGAATTTACCACTACTCTTCCAAACATCCCAGCTGACAGTGTTCCTGTTGGGGCTGATGAAGATGACAATGTGGAAGTCCGCCGTTGGGGTAGCCCACGCGAGTTTGACTTCGAACCAAAAGCTCACTGGGATCTTGGTGAAGACTTGGGTATCCTTGACTGGGAACGCGGTGGTAAGGTAACGGGCGCTCGTTTCCTCTTCTATAAAGGACTTGGGGCTCGTTTGGAACGGGCTATCTACAACTTCATGTTGGATGAGCATGGTAAAGAGGGCTATACCGAAGTCATCACACCATACATGGTTAACCATGACTCAATGTTTGGTACTGGTCAATATCCAAAATTCAAGGAAGACACTTTTGAATTGAAAGACACTAATTATGTCCTCATTCCTACAGCTGAAGTGCCTCTTACAAACTACTACCGTGATGAAATCCTTGACGGTAAAGACCTACCAATCTACTTCACTGCTATGAGTCCTTCATTTCGTTCTGAGGCTGGTTCAGCTGGTCGTGATACACGCGGCTTGATTCGTCTGCACCAATTCCACAAGGTTGAAATGGTCAAATTTACCAAACCAGAAGAATCTTACGAAGAATTGGAAAAAATGACAGCCAACGCTGAAAACATCCTTCAAAAACTCAACCTTCCATACCGTGTCGTTGCCCTCTCTACTGGGGACATGGGCTTCTCAGCTGCCAAGACTTATGACTTGGAAGTTTGGATTCCAGCCCAAAATACCTACCGTGAAATCTCAAGCTGTTCAAACACAGAAGATTTCCAAGCCCGTCGTGCCCAAATCCGTTACCGTGATGAAGCCGATGGTAAGGTGAAACTCCTTCACACCTTGAACGGTTCTGGACTTGCGGTTGGACGTACAGTGGCTGCTATTCTTGAAAACTACCAAAATGAAGATGGTTCTGTAACCATTCCAGAAGCTCTTCGTCCATACATGGGTGGCGCTGAAGTTATCAAACCATAAAAATAAGGCCTAGCTATTTCTAGCTAGACCTTTTTTCGTAACCAAATCAGATAACCAACCAAGACAAAGAATAAAATAGTGAGGCAAATAACGGTTTCAGCCAAGACCAGATAATCCAGAAATGGAAGTTTCAAAATTCCCTGAGCCATCTTGAGCGAGGTAGCTGTGATAATGGTTGGGAAGGTGAGGGCTGAGAAGGCTGGTTGAAATCCTTGTTTTAAAATATTGGGTAGGCGAGTTAAAACAAAGAAAAAGAAGGATTGAGATGCCAAAATCATGACAATCAAGAGCCAAGTCGGTAGGCTTGCTCCTCCAACTCGAACTAGAGAAGCCAAGAGTAGGGAGAAGGGAGCACAGTAGATTCCTTCTTGTCCAAGCAAGGCCACTGGGAGTGGATCTTTCTTTAAATCACTATAAATAAGGGGATAGAGATAGAAGGTCAAGGCAAAACCAAAACTCAAGGTCGCATAGGCAATTTCAATGATACCGACAAGAGGATAGGTCAAGGCTGCTACTGCTATCCCCACATAGAGTACCGTCCAGCTAGGAGTCGCATTGACCCTCCGACCTGGACAGGCAAATTTGATGGTAAAAGTAGCAATCAAAGTCAAATCCAAGAGAAATGAAAACCACCAGATCCCTTGTGCTACCAAATGAAGAGCAGGGAATACGCGAAAGACATAGGTCGCTAAAATCATCCCAGCCATGGGAAAGGTGGCCATCCCAGATAAAAGAGGGGGCTTGGTCAATTCTTTCTTGGTTTCTTCCCAATTAAAAAGATGAACAACAAGAAAGAAAATCCACAACACTAGACCAGTCAGACTCAATAAATGCGACAGAACAGGCAAAGTATCTGCAATCAGATTTCCTGCACCTGCTAAACCCAACAAACAACCAGAAAATACTAAGGGGAGCTTTTTCATTCGAGCCTCCAATAATCATGTTATTATTAGTATAGCATAAAAGCGCTTAAAATAGCATAGAAAAATGAAGACTGGATTGCTCAGTCTTCATTTTTTCTTTCTGATTCGAACTAGGCATAAGGTTGTAATTCTGGGTTAATAGGCGTATTGGCTAGGTTGTTTGCATAGTTACAAAGGCTGGCAAGACTAACACCGAGAACCACGTCCAAGGCATTTTGTTGCGTGTAGCCAGCTTCCAAAAATTCAGCCAAGGCTTCATCTCCTACACGCCCTTTGGTATTGATGACCGCCAAGGTAAACTTAGCTAGAGTATCTAGTTTTGGATCTGTTTCAATCGGAGTGCGGTTGCGGAGAGCTTGGAGAAGATCATCATTCATCTGGATTTGTTTGATTGAAAAGGCTGTATGACCTGCGACGCAGAAAGCACAACCATTGGTTACGGCAGCTGTGATTTGTACTACTTCGCGTTCCACTGGTGTCAGGCTATTGCGGCGGTTGATGGCTCCGACAGTTCGGTAAGCTTCAAGCGCGGTTGGGGCATTGGCCAAGAGACCGATTAGGTTGGGAATATAGCCATTGTTATCTTTTTGTACTGTTTCAAGAACTTCTTTCACTTCTGCTGGTGCTGATTCTACTGTGTGGATGGTAAATGTTGTCATAAGAAACCTCTTTTCATTTTATTGTCATTTAGTCTATCATAGAATTTTCCACTTGGATAATATATATTTTCAATCGCCTTGATAGGAAATGTTTATGAAATGAAAAAATCACACCAAAAGTGTGATTGGATTAGTGTTTAAAATACTGTTTAGTCTCAGCAATGACGACTGGCGATAAGACTAAGAGGGCAATCAAGTTTGGTAAAGCCATCAAGGCATTGACGATATCTGCAATAATCCAGACCATATCCAACTCGATAAATCCTCCCAACAAGACCATGACTACAAAGACTACACGGTAAAGCCAGATAAAACGAACACCAAAGAGAAACTCAAAACAGCGTTCTCCGTAGTAGTTCCATCCGAGAATCGTCGTAAAGGCAAAGAGTACAAGGAAAATGGTCAAGAGGGAAGGTCCAAAATATGAAAAAACTGTTGAAAAGGCTGACTGGGTCAAGGCAACCCCATTCAAATCACCACTCCAAACCCCAGTTACCAAGATTGTTAAACCAGTCAACGTACAGATAATGAGGGTATCAATAAAGGTTCCTGTCATGGAAATCAAGCCTTGCTCGACAGGCTCATTTGTCTTAGCTGCAGCCGCTGCAATGGGAGCAGAACCAAGACCAGATTCGTTAGAGAAGACTCCCCGCGCCACACCATTTTGGATAGCCATCCGAATACTGGCACCTGCAAAACCACCTACCGCAGCAGTTGGACTAAAGGCTGAAGTAAAGATGAGGGCAAGTGTGGCTGGGATTTTCTCGATATTAAAGAGAATAACTGTAAGAGTCCCTAAAATATAGACAATAGCCATAAAAGGAACCACTGCTGTCGAAACTTTTGATATGGACTTGAGGCCACCAAAGACAGCAACACCCACCAAAATGGATAAAATCAGAGCTGTGATAGCTGGATCAACTTGGGCTGTATTTTGAATGGATTCTGTAATCGAATTGACTTGGGTAAAGGTACCAATCCCTAGAAGGGCTACCAATACACCCGCTAGGGCAAAGAAGATAGCAAGTGGACGCCACTTTTCTCCCATCCCCAAAAGGATGTAATGCATGGGTCCTCCAGCTACAGCTCCATTTGCATCCTTTGTGCGATATTTGATGGCCAACAAGCCTTCGGCATATTTGGTCGCCATCCCAAAGAAGGCCGCCATCCACATCCAAAAGAGGGCCCCTGGTCCCCCAACCTTAATGGCTGTCGCCACTCCGATGATATTTCCCGTACCAACGGTGGCTGCTAGAGCCGTACAGAGAGCAGCAAAGCTCGACACATCGCCATGCCCCTTATCCTTGGTAAAGATCAGCTGAAAGGCCTTAGGGAGACGAGCCACCTGCAAAAGTCCTAGTCGGATGGTCAAATAGATACCCGTTCCGACCAATAAGATCAAGAGGGGAGGCCCCCAAACGAAAGCATCAAGCGCTTTAAGCAATTCTAACATGTCCTTCTCCTATCTTTCAACCCCAAAAGAAAGAGCACATGCAAGATACATGTACTCTGGAATGCTTAGATAAATGCCTAAAAGCGGTCTATCCTAGCTCTGTCCTTTTACCTGAGAGTTTGAGCAGTTGCCTGCCTTGCCCCTTCGGTGCCTTTACGGTCTCTCCAGAGTTCCGTCCATTTACAGTCATGGAAAACAAACCTTTCTCCACTTCTATTAAACTTCATTCGGTGTTGGTATTTTATTTTTTATTATTTTACAAGAAAAGTTAGTCTTTGTCAATATATTATTTGAAAAAAGATGGATTTTCACTTCTTTTTCAAAAAAAGAGACGTACTCTTTTTTAACCTTTAAAGGTCACAATGGTGGCACCACTGCCTCCAGCATTTTGTGGAGCATAGCCAAAACTCTTGACATGCTTGTTTCTTTGCAGGTATTTGGTGACGCCCTCACGGATGACTCCTGTTCCGATACCATGGATAATGTCGACTTGCGCCATGTTATTAAGCAGGGCTTGGTCGATAAAGGCGTCCAGCTCATTCATGGCCTCTTCGTACCGTTTACCTCGGAGATCCAGTCTCGCTTGCGGACCACGACCAGAAGCTCGTTTGACGACATTGACTTGTTTTTTCTTGACTGGGGCTTCTTGCTGAGCCTGAACAAGGTCAAATTCTTTCTCTTCCAAGGTCATCTTGATCAAACCGACTTGGGCTTCCCAACGGCCGTCCTTAAGCTGATTGGTCAAGGTTCCACGTTGACCATAACTGAGGACCACAATGTCATCTCCCACCTTTGGAGCTCGTTTTTTCTTGGCCTTTTGAAGGACCTTGTTTTTAGACAAGTCGACTTTTTCAGGGGCCAATTTCTTCAGCTCAGCCTTGGCTTCAATGATTTCGTGGGGTTTGAGTTGAGACTTACTATGGAGATTTTTGAGAATCTGATCACTTTCACTTAGAGCGAGTTCCACAATCTCGGCAGCTTGTTCACGCGCCTTGTTGAGCTCAGTTTCCTTTTCACGATTGAGCTCGTTGTAAAGTTTTTTGAGTGCTCGATTCATCTTGAGGTTTTCTTGCTCCACCTCACGGATATTGTCCAAGCGTTTGCGACTTTCAAGCGTTTGCTCTTCCAATTGCTCAATGATACGGTTGACATCATTATCTTGATTGACCTGCTGGCTGGCATCTCCTACGATGACATCTGACAAGCCCAGGCGTTTGGCAATTTCAAAGGCATTGCTTCGACCAGGAACTCCCTGCATAAAGCGATAGGTCGGACGCAGGCTGGCTGTGTCAAACTCCATGCTGGCATTTTGCACAAAGGCTGTTTCGATACCGTAGGCCTTGAGTTCTGGATAGTGGGTCGTCGCCATGGTCTTGACCTGACGCAGACGAAGATCCTCCAGAATAGCCATAGCAAGCGCTGCTCCTTCCTGCGGATCGGTACCTGCCCCCAACTCATCCAAAAGTAAGAGTGAATGTTGATTGACCTTGCCAAGAATATCTACGATATTGGTCATGTGGCTGGAGAAGGTAGACAAGCTTTGTTCGATAGACTGCTCATCGCCAATATCCGCGAAGATTTCCTCGAAAATACCAACACGGCTTCCTTTATCAGCTAAGATTGGCAAGCCAGACTGGGCCATGAGTTGAGTCAAGCCCAGGGTTTTGAGCATGATGGTCTTCCCACCAGTATTGGGACCTGTAATGACAATGGCCGTTAATTCCTTACCAAAGTGTACATCGTTTGCGACAGCATTTTTGACCAAAGGATGGCGAACATGAAGGAGTTGAATCTCCTGATTCTCTGAAAGTTGAGGAACAACTGCTTGTCTTTCTTGGATGAAACGTACCTTGGCACGAATCAGATCCAGATGACCGATGATCCAAGCGTCATTAGCAATCTCAGCAGCATGAGGACGAACCCGTTCCGATAGTTCCTGCAGGATGCGAATCATCTCATAGCGTTCGTCTGCTCGCAGACTGGCGATTTCTTCGCTCAGCTTGACCACCTCACGTGGCTCGATATAGACCGTATTCCCACTAGCAGAGATGTCATGGACAACACCTGCAATCTTATTACGATAGGTATTCTTGACAGGTAAGACTTGACGACCATTTCGGCTAGCGATTATGCCCTCCGTCAACATCTGAGCTTTTTGTTTGAGCAAGTCTTGCAAGACATCTCGAACTTGACTCTCGCTATCATGGATTTTCCGACGGATACGTGCTAGTTCTTCACTGGCAAAATTTTCGATAAATCCTGCATCATTTAGGGCTTGGAGACTCCCTTGCAAGTGTGGGAAATCATGTAGTTTTTCAAACCATCTCGCCAACTGCTCCAAGCGTACGTTTTCGAGATTGGTATAAAAGCCTTGCAACTCTCTGCTAGCCAGCAAGACTCGTTTGAGGAGCAGGAACTCCTCAATATTGAGGTCCGCTCCCATCTCCAGACGCTTACAGACAGCTGAAATCTCACGTGTCGCTAGGATGGTAAAGTGGGGCTGCTCCACAAATAGGGCTTGCATTTCCTCCATCTCTGTAAAGGCTTGTTTGATCTTATCCACCTTAGCAGTTGGAGCCAAGCCTTTTAGCTCCTCTAAGCCTTGTTCTGTCAAGAGATGCGGTTCAAACAAGGCTTTGATTTTATTAAATTCTAAGGTTTCTAGTATTTTTGTATTCATATTTTTTCCTTGTATGCTTGTTTATAAGATTATAGCAACTAGAGGTTTTGACCTAGTCCCCCAATCTGTAAACAAAGGGCTAGGAAAAATCCCGCCCTTTTTATCCGATTAAATTTGTCACCCAGAGTTGTTTGATAAGGTTTGTCGTAAAAGGGACACTTTGGATGATGTGTTTGGCTACTATACTTTTTTCGAGTGAATTTTGAATGACTGCCAGAGGCACCGTTGCAAGGATGGTCAGAGCCATTTGCAAGACAAATAAGGTTACCAATAGAGACAAAAGGCCTGATCCGATACGCAACCATTTGACATCGAGCTTTTTAGTTGGAATCAAGTGCAGGAACAAACCGATAAAACGTCCGATACTATAACAAATTCCGAAAACTAAAAGATAGGCTAGACCCGCATAAAAGACCTTGTCTAGATGAAAAAGCTGGTCTGAAGGGAAGAAAAAGGTTCCCTGTCCTTCCTGAGGATTGGCATAAGGGACAAGCAAGTGGAAGTGGTCACCCAGTGATTTATAAAACTGTCCCGCAACAAAGGCTGAAATCACTGCCACGAGGAAATAATAAACTTGCAGGACCAAACCTCTACGGTAGCCGATGTAAAAGCCCCAAGCCAGAACCAATAAGAGTAGGATTGAAATCATAGGGAGTCCTCAATCTTGCTCTGTTCTTGTTTAACAGCAATCAACTTGTGGCGGAGTTCTAACAACTCTTGCTCCTTGTCATCAAATTCAATCTCACGGTTGAGTTGTGTAGACAGACAATTGACCGCCAAAAGAAGCGCAATGGTCTCATCATCCGCCCCAGGCATTTGTTCTTTAATTGCTTGGTATTTTTCAGTCGCAACCTTGGCAATTTCCTCCATAAAGAGGTTGTCATGCTCGGTTGTCAAGGTTAATGTCTTTTTCCCGAATGTAAACTTATATCGATTTAGATTTGCCATAAAATTCACCTCACGATATTATACCAAATTTCGCTAACTTTGTCAGTTTTTACCAATTCTCCTGCTTTTGTGGTACAATAGAGACTATGGCAAGTATCACACTCACACCAAGTGAACAGGAAATTCAGAGCTTTTTAAGTCAGTATCAGAAGGCTCTCAGTCCTAGTAAAAATCCTTATATTCGCTATTTTTTGAGACTGCCTCAGGCAACGGTTTCCATCTATACTTCTGGAAAAGTCCTCCTTCAGGGCGAAGCTGCTGAGCAGTACGCCAGTTTCTTTGGCTATCAAGTTGTAGAGGAAACCAGTGGACAAGATTTCCCTATGATTGGGACTGATGAGGTGGGAAATGGTTCCTACTTTGGTGGGCTGGCTGTTGTGGCTTCCTTCGTGACACCTGACCAGCACGACTTCTTGCGAAAACTCGGTGTGGGGGATTCCAAGACTCTGACAGACCAAAAGATTCGTCAGATTGCCCCTATCCTCAAGGAAAAAATCCAGCACCAAGCGCTCCTCCTTTCACCGAGCAAGTACAACGAAGTTATCGGAGAGCGTTACAATGCTGTTTCTGTAAAAGTTGCCCTTCATAATCAGGCTATCTTTCTCCTGCTTCAAAAAGGAGTCCAGCCAGAAAAA
Organism: Streptococcus sp. ST14; assembly: GCF_046098195.1. NCBI lineage: Bacteria > Bacillati > Bacillota > Bacilli > Lactobacillales > Streptococcaceae > Streptococcus > Streptococcus sp. ST14. The sequence continues at coordinate 55,796 of NZ_JBJUSF010000001.1, read as the reverse complement.
ATCGTGATTGATGCTTTTACAAGCGCTAAAAACTATGACAAGTACTTGGCGCAGGAAGCCAACCGTTTTCCAAACAAGATCACTTTGGAAGAAAAAGCCGAGGGCAAATACCTGGCTGTTGCGGTTAGCTCCATCATTGCGCGTGATCTCTTCCTCGAAAACTTGGAAAATCTTGGACGAGAACTAGGCTATCAACTGCCAAGCGGTGCTGGAATTGCATCTGATAAGGTTGCTAGCAAAATCCTTCAAGCCTATGGTATGAAGGGACTTCATTTCTGCGCCAAACTTCACTTTAAAAACACTGAAAAAGCCAAAGCACTTCTAGAAAGGTAAATTATGAATTCGTTTAAAACATTTCTAAAAGAATGGGGAGTTTTCTTCCTGATTATCGCACTGGTCGGTCTTAGCCGTATCTTTCTTTGGAGCAATGTCCGTGTAGAAGGACACTCTATGGACCCTACCCTAGCCGACGGAGAAGTTCTTTTCGTTGTTAAACACCTCCCAATTGACCGCTTCGACATTGTGGTTGCGCATGAGGAAGACGGAAATAAAGACATTGTCAAAAGGGTTATCGGCATGCCTGGTGATACCATCCGCTACGAAAATGACAAACTCTTTATCAACGGTGAAGAAACGAATGAACCTTACCTAGCTGAGTACCTCAACTTGTTCAAAACAGAAAAGTTGCAAAACACCTATACTGGAAAAGGATTTGAAGGCAATAAGGGAGTTTACTTTAGAGAACTTGCTCAAAAAGCACAAGCCTTTACGGTCGATGTCAATTCCAACACCAGCTTCAGCTTTACTGTCCCTCAAGGCGAATACCTTCTCCTTGGTGACGATCGTCTAGTCTCTAGCGACAGCCGCCATGTCGGTACCTTCAAGGCCAGCGATATCAAAGGCGAAGCAAAATTCCGTTTCTGGCCACTTAACCGTATCGGAACATTTTAAGATAAGGAAGAGGCCGAGAATGCTAAGTCTCAGTCTCTTTTTCTATTGTGAGAAAAAACTTTTCGTCATCTAGTTTTTTCAAAGTGGACAAGAGACCAATTCTCACGAACTCATGTAAAGGAAACCTATGGAAGTTTATTTTTCAGGCACCATTGAACGCATTATTTTTGAAAATGTTAGTAATTTTTATCGCATCTTGCTCCTAGATATCGAAGATACCAATGCGGAGGACTTTGACGATTTTGAAATCATCGTTACAGGAACTATGGCGGACGTGATTGAGGGTGAAGACTATACTTTTTGGGGGCAAATCGTTCAGCACTCCAAGTATGGGGAACAGCTTCAGATCAGCCGTTATGAACGGGCAAAACCAACTAAAAATGGGCTAGTCAAGTACTTTTCCAGTAGCCATTTCAAGGGGATTGGTCTCAAAACGGCCCAAAAAATCGTTGATAGCTACGGTGACAATACCATAGACGAAATTCTGGAGCATCCTGAAAAGCTGGAAAGCATTGCTGGACTCTCTGCCAAAAACCGTGAGGCATTTGTCTCCACCCTCCGTCTCAACTATGGGACAGAGATGGTTTTGGCAAAACTAGCTAACTACGGCATTCCCAATAAACTAGCCTTTCAGATTCAAGATTTTTACAAGAACGAAACGCTGGATATTGTCGAAAATTATCCCTACCAGCTGGTTGAGGATATCAAGGGCTTGGGCTTTACCATTGCTGACCAATTAGCCGCCGAACTAGGCATCGAAAGCCAAGCTCCCGAGCGCTTCCGTGCTGGCCTTGTCCACAGTCTCTTTCAAGCTTGTATGGATACGGGTGATACCTATATGGAAGCCCGTGATTTGCTGGAACAGACCCTGACTCTCCTCGAGTCCTCCCGTCCCGTGGAACTGGATCCCAACCAAGTCGCTCAGGAATTATCTCATCTGATTGAAGAAGACAAGGTTCAGCAGATTGACACTAAAATCTTTGATAATAGCCTCTTTTTCGCTGAAGAAGGCATTCGCAGTCACTTGGTTCGTATCCTTGAAAAAGAAAAGCAGAAAAATCAGGATTTGGAAACCATTCACAAGCATATCGCTAGTGTTGAGGAAGAACTGGGTATCCAATACGATAGTATCCAAAAGCAAGCTATCTGTGACGCTATCCAGAACAAGGTCTTTATCCTGACAGGTGGACCTGGTACAGGTAAGACGACTGTTATCAATGGAATTATCGCTGTTTATGCCCTTTTAGAAGGGCTTGATCTCAGGAAAAAAAGCAATCTGCCTATCCTTCTTGCTGCTCCAACTGGTCGAGCAGCTCGGCGCATGAATGAATTGACAGGTTTGCCTAGCGCGACTATACATCGCCATTTGGGGATGACGGGAGACGATGATACCAGTCATCTAGAAGATTATCTGGATGCCGACTTCATCATCGTGGATGAGTTTTCCATGGTGGATACTTGGCTAGCCAACCAACTCTTCTCCAATATCTCCTCTAACAGTAAAATCCTCATCGTGGGAGACAGTGACCAGTTGCCTTCTGTTAGTCCCGGACAAGTCCTTGCTGACCTGCTCCAGATACCCCTGATTCCGCAGACTCGCTTGGAACGGATTTACCGTCAGAGCGAAGAATCAACTATCGTTACCTTGGCGAGTCAGATTCGACAAGGCATCTTGCCAGCTGACTTTACCCAGAAAAAGGCAGACCGTTCCTACTTTGAAATCGCTAGTGGCCATATCCCAGCTACGATTGAGAAAATCCTCGGCGCTGCCCTCAGAAGTGGCATTCCGGCTCGTGATATTCAGGTGCTAGCGCCTATGTATCGAGGAACCGCTGGTATTGACGCCATCAACCAGCTCATGCAAGACCTGCTCAATCCTCAGCAAAAGGGACAAGTTAGCTTTGAAGCAACTCAGTGTCACTATCGAACAGAGGACAAGGTCATTCACCTAGTCAACGACGCTGAAGTCAATGTCTTTAACGGAGACCTAGGCTACATCACAGACCTAATTCCTGGAAAATACACCGAGTCCAAACAAGACGAGATTGTCATTGATTTTGACGGCAATGAGGTCATCTATCCACGCAACGAATGGTACAAGATTCGACTAGCCTATGCCATGAGTATCCATAAGTCTCAGGGAAGTGAGTTTCCTGTTGTTATCCTGCCCATCACCAGTGCTAGCAAGCGCATGCTGGAGCGAAATCTCATCTACACAGCTATCACACGGGCTAAGAGCAAGCTCATCCTTCTTGGTGAATTACAGGCTTTCGACTATGCAGTCAAGCACATCGGAACTGCTCGCAAGACCTATCTGATTGAGCGTTTCAGTGATTTAATTGAAACTAATATTGAAGAAAGTAAACAAGCCTTCTCTGAAACTGCCACAGCAAGTGACTCTGAACAATCCTACATCCTCACCGAGCAAAACTGGTCTAGTATTCCCGCTATGATTGGGATTACAGACGCAGACCTTAAAGAGATTTTTGGAAAATAGTGCATCAGAAAACCCACCTAGTCAGGTGGGCTTTTTCTCTTTTAAGATTATTTTACTGTTGCAGTGCTTGTGATCAATTCAACAGCTTTTTTGATAGTGATATCGTGTTTCAACATGTCAGCTGAAAGCAAGTTTTGTACTTGTGCAACTTCCATGTTGTAGTCTGCTGCCAATTGCTCAATTTCTTTTTGGATTTCTTCTTCTGAAGCGTCAAATCCTTCAGCTTTGGCAACTGCTTCGATAACAAGGTTAGTCTTCGTACGTGACTCAGCTTCTGCTTCGTATTGTTTGTGAAGGTCTTCTTGAGTAGTTCCAGTGATTTGGAAGTACATGTCAGGGTTGATACCTTGACGTTGCAAGTTTCCAAGGAATTCATTTACTGAACGGTGAACTTCTTCGTGGATCATTTCTTCTGGAAGTTCTACGATTTCAGCGTTTTCTACAGCTTTATCGATTGCTGCACCTTCAACGGCATCTTTGTATGCTTCTTCTTTCGCAGCAGTCAATTCTTTGCGGTATTTTTCTTTCAATTCGTCAAGAGTTTCCACTTCTTCGTCGATATCTTTTGCAAGTTCATCATCAAGAGCTGGAACTTCTTTAGCTTTTACTTCGTGGATAGTTGTTACGAATTTAGCTTCTTTACCTGCAAGGTCTTCTGCTTGGTAGTCTTCTGGGAATGTTACAACAACATCAACAGTTTCGCCAGCTGAGTGTCCTACCAATTGGTCTTCAAAACCAGGGATAAATTGACCTGATCCAAGTCCAAGTGAGAAGTTTTCACCTTTTCCGCCGTCAAATTCAACACCGTCGATAGAACCAACGAAGTCGATGACAACAGTGTCGCCATTTTCAGCAGCGCCTTCCTTGATAACCAATTCAGCCAAGTTGTTGCGTTCGCGTTCGATGCGTTCTTCAACGTCAGCGTCAGTTACTTCTTTTTCTACATCAACTGATACTTCAAGGTTTTTGTAGTCACCCAATTTAACTTCAGGTTTTGTCACAACTTCAGCTGTGATAACCCAGTCTTGACCTTTTTCCATTGAAGTCACGTCGATTTTTGGTTGTGCAACGACTTCAAGACCAGCTTCTTTTACTGCAACTTCATAAGCGTTTGGCAAAAGTGCGTTCATTGCATCTTGATAAAGAGCTTCTTCACCAAATTTTTGGTCGAAGATAGGGCGTGGAAGGTGACCTTTACGGAAACCAGGAACGTTAAGAGTTTTCTTTACTGAGTTAAATACACGGTCCAATTCTGGTTTGATTTGGTCTTGAGAGATAGTGAAAGTCAAGACACCACGGTTTGTTTCTTTGTTTTCAAATGATACAGACATTCTGTCATTTCTCCTTAAAATTTTTAATACAGTCCATTATACCATATAATAGCGACTTTTTTCAAGTAATGAATGCGCTTTTCAATAGTGCTAGAGGTACTTGCTCGCTTCCTTGATACTAAGTTCAGCCATTCGTTTCTTATTTTTTTCAATAAAACGTGCTACCCATTCGGGATTGGTTTTAGAGTAGTCTCTTAGAGCCCAGCCGATGGCTTTGTTGATAAAAAATTCTGTCTGGTCCAGATTGTTGAGCAGAATCTTTTCCATCAGTTGGACATTTGTCTTCTCTTTTCTTAACAACTGGTGATCAATAGCAACTCGTCTCAGCCAGATATTGTCTGATAGGCTCCATTTTAAAAGCACATCTTCAAGTTCCGGATGGTTAGCCACTAAACTTCCTACTACTCGATCTAGGATATCTACCGTGTCCCACCAGGACTTGGTCACGACCAGCCGCTCAAGTTTAGGCAAATCGTCCTTCGTTAGATAAGACTGCATGGCTTTCAAATAGTTGGCAGCCACATATTGGTATTCTCTAGGTTCCTTTTCCCAGCAAATATCTACAAAATCCCAATCGATAATCTTTGTTTTTTTCACGCTTGGAAAGTATTTTTTATAGAGTGCATTTCTTTCAGGACCTGCAATACCTAAAAAGGGAAATTGATGACGCATATAGGCTTCCATGGGGCCTGCCTTTTTCGGATCTTTTGCTGCTTCTAGCTCCTCAAGTAAATCTACAAGACTCATCTAAAAGTTCTCCTGCCCAACCAAGTGGTGCTGAAAGGCATAGACCGCAGCCTGGGTGCGATCACTGACCTCAAGCTTGGCTAGGATGTTGGACACGTGGGTCTTGACCGTCTTGAGAGAGATGAAGAGTTCATCTGCAATGCGTTGATTTTCGTAGCCCTTAGCGATGAGTTGGAGCACGTCTCGCTCACGCGCAGTCAGCTCCTCATGAAGCTCCATATGATTACGGTGGTATTCAACCTTCTTGCTGACCTCTTGTTCAATAGCCAGCTCTCCAGCAGCTACCTTGCGGACGGCATGAAGCAGTTCGTCTGCACTAGAAGTCTTGAGCATATAACCTTTGGCACCCGCATTCAAGACCGGCATAATTTTTTCATTGTCCAAGTAAGAAGTTACAATCAAAATCTTGGCTTCAGGCCATTCTTTCAGGATGGCTAAGGTCGCGTCAATCCCATTCATCTCAGGCATGACGATATCCATGACAATGACATCTGGACGCAGTTGCAAGGCCAAGTCAATACCTTGAGCCCCATTGGCAGCCTCACCCACAACTTCCACATCGTCTTGGAGGTCAAAATAGCTTTTCAAGCCTAATCGGACCATTTCATGGTCATCTACCAGTAAAATTTTCATCTCTACTCCTTTATGATTCCTTGTCTAGCAGGGGAATACGGATATCAACCGCCAGTCCTTGCTTAGGTGCTGTCAAGAGTTGAACCGTTCCTGCCATATCTTCGACTCGCTCCTTGATATTTCGCAGTCCATAACTCAAGTCGTCTAAGCTCCCTAACTGGAAACCAATCCCATTGTCCACCACCTTCAGCTGCACTTCAACATCTGTCTGATAGAGGTAGACATCTAGGCAAGATGCCTGGGCATGGCGGAGGGTATTGCTGATCAACTCCTGCAAAATACGGAAGATATGTTCTTCAATCTTCTTGGGCAATTTAGACACATTCTGCTTGAGACTAACCTTGAGATCACTCTTGTCCTCAAGCTCTTTTAAGAGGATTTGAATCCCCTCAACCAAACTCTTCTCTTCCAACTCAACTGGTCGCAAATGTAGGAGCAAGACCCGCAAATCTTTCTGGGCTGTTTCGAGAATGGCTGCAACACTTTGCAACTGGGTCTGCATCTTTTCTCTATCCAGCTTCAAAGCCTGCTGACTGACACCCGATAAAATCATATGGGCCGCAAACAACTCCTGACTAACTGTATCATGTAAGTCACGTGCTATCCGCTTCCGTTCTTTCTCGATGATTGCTTCTTCCTTAACTAGTCCTTGATTTTCAGCCTTTTGAACAGCTTCTGTCAAGAGGTTGAGCTTGCCAGACAAGGACTTGAAACTGGCTTCCAAGTCTGGATCTGCAAAAGAAACCACCTCTTTTCCTGCTAGCAGTCGCTTGAGATTGATCTGCATTTTTCTGCGTGAAATTTCTTCCATCACCCGCCAAAAAAGGACAAAAAAGAAGGTCATGGAAAGGCTAAAGACCAAGATCAAGAAGATGAGTTTCTCTGTTTTCTCGATATCCTGTAGCAAATAGGACCAATCAAGATTTAGAATATCAAGCAGACTATTAGCCAAAAAGAGAATAAAGAGGAATGAAGTCAGGCCGATTAACAGATAAGATTGCTTTTTCATCCTCTCACCACCTCCACATCGCCAACCATAGTAGTTAGGAAAATCTTGACACTCTTGTTACTCTTGAGGTAGTCTCTGGTTTCCTGATGATAGTGTTCATTACGGAGGGCTCGCTTAGGTTGATGAAGGAATGTTAAATCTCCATAGAGGCAGTTGACACTGAGGCTGATTTCCACATCTACAGGTACGATGATCCTAGTCGTTCCCACCATCTTTCTAAGGATAATGACATTGTCATGATTGGTTAGAATAACTCTTTCCAAATGAATGGTGTCCTTGCCCATGAGGCGAAAGAGGTTGATATCGTCAAATTGGCAGGTCTGGTGACTAGAGAAATGATGGAGATTGCCAAACCAAGGATTGTGTTCATTTTTAACCGTTACCACCTCTTCAAAGACCAAGTCCGTCTCCTCTCTTTCTTGATTCATCATCGGATAGAGAAGAAAAAGACTATAGATAACTGCTACAAAGATAGCTAATATCACAAAGGGATTGAGCATGACGATGAAAAAGAAAAGAATAGTCGCCACAAGGAGAAAAACGTTGTTGCCCTCTTTACCTGTATAATAGCGGAGCAAGAGCAAAAAGAGGAATAGAATCAGCAGAAAACGCGAAAAATGCTCTGATACCATCAAAATCAGAGCTCCCGTCAATAGACAGGCTTCAATAAATAAAAAGATTTGAAATTTTTTCATAGCTGCATCCTCTCTTTTCTATTTTATCACAATTCAAAAAAGTCACCTCGGTCTGAGGATGGAAAAAGGAGATAGGACAGAAATCGCTCCTACAAACTAGGTTTCATCAACTCACCACAGTTGGCAAAAGGCTACAAAAAAGGGCGGGATTCTTGTCCCGACCTCTCTACATCTGATCTTTTGCTTCTTTTAGTTTACCATAAAGAATGTAGTCTACTTTTTGCAGATCCGCTATGGTGGCACAGTTAAGGGCACACATAATCAAGCGTAAATCTGCTTTCCAGCCTTGGACAATGCCAATCACTTCTTCGACTGTGTAGGTTTCAATCAACTCTAGAACGGTACGTGACAGTCCTACAGCCTTGGCACCAAATACCAAGCACTTAATCATATCAAGAGGATTTCGAACCCCTCCGCTAACCAAAAGTTCGACCTTGTCTTTCCATTCTTGAGCATTGAGGAGGGCTTGCATAGTAGACTGGCCCCATTGATTAAGGTAATCACGCTGGCCACTACGACGGTTTTCAATGTAAGCAAAGCTGGTACCACCACGGCCTGACAGGTCAACCGTTCGAACACCCAGTTCATAAGCTCTCTCGATGGTCTTCACATCCATCCCAAAGCCCACTTCCTTTAGGACAATAGGAACTGGGATTTGCTTGCTATAATCTGCTAGATGCGATTGCCAGCTTCGAAACTTTCTTTCTCCCTCGGGCATGAGTAATTCCTGCATGACATTAACATGCACTTGAAGGAGAAGAGGATTCATCTCTTCTACAGTCTGAAGTCCTAACTCAACAGGCTTGTCCAAGCCAATATTGGTTCCAAGGAGGATCTTTGGATGGCTAGTCTTGACAGAAAAAGAGTCATCTGTAGGATCTTTTAGGGCTGCGCTATAAGATCCCGTCACAAACAAAATCCCACAGGCTTCTGCCACCTGAGCCAGTTTTTGATTGATTTCTTTACCTTTGTCGCTCCCACCTGTCATGGCATTGATATAAAAAGGAAAGTCCCACTTTCGACCTGCAAACTCTGTAGACAAATCAATCTCATCCAGGTCATAAAGAGGCAGGGAAGAATGAATCAACTCCACCTCATCAAAGCTATTATAGGAACTTTTCTGCTCAAGGGCATAGCGGATATGCTCGTCCTTACGATTTGTCGTCATGTCCTATCCTTTCTTGGTATAAGAGCTCAATCCCCAGATCGGCCCAACGGTTTTTTAAGGTTTCAGTTGATTGCTCATCAAAACTCAAGGCAATCCCACAGTCACCACCACCAGCGCCACTACTCTTGGCAACAGCCTGCAAATCTTGACTGGCTTCTTTCAACTGTCTCAGCGAAGGTGTGTATATATCTAGGCTCAAGCCTTCTAAAAGCCGACTAGCTGTTTCCAGCTGCTCGATAATTTTTTCTGCATTCCCCTGCTCCAAGGCTTCTACCAAAGCAGACACCGTTGCTTTTGAGGAAGTTAAAAAATTCTGATTGATGTTTTGCTTGATTTGCTGAACCATTTGACTCGATACAGCCACTTGCTTGGTCCATCCCACTAGGAAATCACATTCTAGGGCAGGTTGTACGTGTGAGATAGAAAAGCCCCAGTCACGCTCCAAAACTGTTGCCAAGCTTTCTTCTTCCAACCAAGTAGCTATCTTCTTTCGATCAAAAGATTGGTAGAGAACCAAATCCTCTGCAACGATACAGGCAAGGTCTCCCATAGAACCATTGTCTCCTCGCTTGAGTAAGACCGCGCTAGCCAGCTTGAACAAGAGTTCCGGATCAACCGTAATATCATATAGAGCCAGCAGGGCCTTAATCACCAAGACAACGACGCTACCACTAGAACCTAGACCAAACTTTTTGCCTTCCCGTTCCATTTTTCCACGAATTTCCAAAGAAAAAGGTCTCAAGGTTTGCCCACGATAAACGAGGAAATCTCCCACTAAAGCAATCGTTTCTTGAATCAAGCTGTAGTCAGGTTTTGGCGTCAAGTCCACTGCGAAATCAAACATATCTGAATAGATACGGTAGCTATCAGAAAAGGCAATCTCTCCCCTCATATAGATAGGTATCGCCTTTATCAAGGCCAGCTGTCCTGGCTCTAGAATAGCATATTCACCAGCCCAATAGAGCTTTCCGCAAGTTTTAACAGCAATCATCTTGGCTCAAATCCTTTGTTTTTGACACAATCAAGCGGTAACGTTGACCGAAGATTTCTGATAAATGCTCCAAGTCTTTCTCCTGACAGAGAACTTTGACATTGGGACCGGCATCCATGGTAAAGTAGCAGGCTTCCCCTTGCTCACGAAGCTGGTGGACAAAGTCCATGGCTTCATAGGAAGCATCCGTTAGATAAGAAAAGGCTGGACTAGCAGTCTTGGTCGTAGCGTGCATGGCTAGGGCATTTTTCTCCGTTAATTCCCCAACTTTGGTAAAGTCATTTTCCTTGAGATAAAGCAGCATATCCTGATAGTCCTTCTCAGATTGACGCACCCAGTCATCAAAAGTCGTCGAGGTTTCCACACAGAGTTTCATCCCATCACGGCTAGAGATTGGTTTTTTCTTGTCCTCTAGCACCAACATGATCATGGCTAGTTTCAAGTCTGTCTCTACAGGGTAGATTTCCCCACTATCCTTGTTCCAAGCTCCTAGCGGCCCATAAAAACTGCGTGAGGACGACCCTGAGGCAAACTTAGCCTCCTGAGCCAACTGACTTCTATCCAATCCTAGCTGGAAATACGCATTACAAGCCTTGACCAAGGCGGACAAACCACTGGAACTTGAGGACAAGCCCGCTGCAGTCGGCATGTTGTTTTGGGTATCAATACGGACAAATCCTTCACCTTCTGGACGGTAGCGATTGATGATTTTACTTATCTTGGCATGTTCTGCCTCATTTTGGAGCTGACCATTGATATAAAAGGCATCAGCCGTCGCAAGGGCTGGCAGAGGCGACAAGATTGTCTCTGTGTACATATTTTCCAAAGTCAAAGAGATACTGCTAGTAGCAGGAACCATCTCTTTTTCTTTTTTCTTTCCCCAATATTTGATAATGGCAATATTTGCGTAGGAACGTACTGTTACAGGCTTTCGATCCATGTCTGAACAGCTCCTTTCTCTTCTAATCGTTTTGCTAGTTCTTCTGCTTGATCCAGATTGGCTGCCAAGGCTATGATACAGCCTCCTAGCCCACCACCACTCATCTTGGCACCTAGAGCACCATAGCTAAGAGCCGTTTCAACGAGGGAGTCTGCCTCAGGGCTGCTGACACCAATTTCTTTTAAATGTAAATGCGCTTGACTGAGGATTTGTCCCAGTTCCTCAGCATCTTTTCGTCTAATCGCAACTTCTGCTTGCTGGGTCAATTCTCCCAAGGCATGCAAAAACGGTAGGGCATCCTTGCCCTTACTTTGAACCACTTGGATGGCTTCACGAGTGTGACCATAAACACCCGTATCTGCAATCACCAAATAGGCAGATAGGTTCATCTCAAGTTCTGTAAAACCAACATTCTTGATAAAGCGAATGGGTTGGTCACTGAGACAGGTCTTGGCATCCAACCCGCTTGGATTCATATGGGCAATCATCTCAGCCCGATTGACCAGTATTTCCAGTACATCATGAGGCAGATTGGCTTGATAGTAGTCAAATACCGCACGTATGGCCGCTATGCTGATAGCCGCTGACGAACCCATTCCCCGTTTTTCAGGGATAGCTGAGTCAATCACACATCGAATGCAAGCTTCTTTGATATCCAAATACTCCAGCGATGCATAAACTGCCATGGACAAGGTATCCTCCTCATAAAGACGCCACGGATTTTCAGCAGGGACCACCTTACATGTCACCTCCACCTCCAAAAGAGGTAGGGAAATGGCAGGATAGCCGTATACGACAGCGTGCTCTCCTATTAAAATAATCTTACTATGTGCCTGACCGACACCAACTTTTTTTGTCATGTTTTCCTTTAACCAGACGAAAAGACCGTCTCATTTCATACAGTAGTATTTTCTCCTATCTATTTTATTATATTTTCACAAAAAAAGCGATTGTTTCCTTCACAATCGCCTCTTTCATTATTGAATCCATTCTCCATTATAGTTGACGTAGTAGCCATCTACAGTGGTATTCACTGCTAAAGCACCTGAGCTATAAGCATAGTACCATTTGCCATTGACCTGGAACCAACCTGTCTTCATATCTCCATTACTTGCATTTAGGTAGTACCAAGTTGAACCATCTTGATACCAACCAGTTGCCATTGCTCCTGATGAACGGAGGTAGTACCACTTATTGCCAAGTTGTTTCCAACCAGTTTGCATGATACCAGTTGTTGGATCTAAATAGTACCATGGAGCAGGTTTGCTTCTATCAATGCCAAAAGTAACATGGAAATCTTGAGTCCAACCCTTAGCAACTTCACCAATTGGTAGTGGATTGTAAGAATCATCGCCAGAAATTCCTAGCTTATTTAAATAATACCAATTGCCGTCTTCATAAGTCCAGCCTGTCTTTACAGCATAATTATTATCAAAATAATAAGTTCTCTTTTCAGCAGATGGAGTATATTGTTCACCGTATACTTTTCCTGTATTTTCAGACGTTTTTGCCTCTAGTACTTGTTTATCTGTTTGTTCTAGCAAAGCACCATCTGAGCTAAAATAATACCATTTTTGTTGGAGTCCGATTTCATTAACTGGTTGGTTATCTAATAAATTATCACGATAACCTGTTCCAGGAATTTCTAAGTATTGCCATCCAACTACCATTTCTCCTTTATCACCAAAATAGTAAGTTTTACCGTCTATTTTATGCCAATAGATTGCTTTATGATCATCTTTTACATAATATTTTCTATTATCCTTATCAACAAATTGGCCACCTGTTGTATCCGCAAATACAGTATTAGTAGCTAGCAAACCAAAGAAAAATGTTGCTAGTGCGACTTGCATCATTTTTTTCAAAAGCTTCATTTGTATCTCCTCCAACATTAAATCCACTCACCAGATGAAGCAAAGTTATAAACTTTACCATCGATAGTTTGGCTACCTGTAACCATTGCTCCAGAGGAATTGAGATAATACCAGTTTCCATTTACTTTTGTCCAACCTGTCTTCATATCTCCATTACTTGCATTTAGGTAGTACCAAGTTGAACCATCTTTCACCCAACCAGTTGCCATGGCTCCTGATGAACGGAGGTAGTACCACTTATTGCCAATTTGCTTCCAACCAGTTTGCATGATACCAGTTTCTGGATCTAGATAGTACCAAGCTGAACCATCGTTTATCCAACCTGCACGTCTTTCACCACCAATATAGTTTTCTCCATTAATTTCCGTTTTAGCTAGATAATACCAATTAGACTGGTCATAAAGCCAACCTGTCTTTAAAGAATGATTTTGATTAAAGTAATAGTTCGTGTAAAAACTCTTCTCTTCTTTATCTTCCGGATTTGTACGTTTTTCACCATACTTTCTTCCAACACTGTCTTTAGTTTTAATTTCTAATGCTTTCCAACCAACAAACTCTTGTAGCACTCCATTTTTATCGAAGTAGTACCACTCTGACTTTGGAAAACCTTCTAATCTGATACCATTTGGGTAAGGACCAATTGTACTACCTTTAGATGGAAACGGGATATATTGCCAGCCGACAACCATCTCTCCAGATAGAGAATCAAAATAATAGTACTTACCATCAATCACTCGCCAGTAGGTTTCTTTAAGATCACCCTTTTTGTAGTAAGTTCTTCCGTTTTCTTGGATAAACTGCCATCCTTCAGAATCATCTGCAAATACTGTATTGGTAGCTAGCAAACCAAAGAAAAATGCTGTTAGTCCAACTTGCATCATTATTTTAAATTTTTTCATTAGATCTTTCCTCCATAACTGATTGTAGCAAAGACTTTATTGTATGTCAATATATAGAAATTGCTCAAAAAAGCCGTTACATAACTGCAACTGCTTTCTATTCTTGCATGGTGTAACCAACACCACGTACGGTTTTAATGTAGCTTTTTTGACCTTTTACATCAAGCTTGCTACGTAGATAACGGATATAAACATCCACGATATTGGTTTCGGTCGCACTTTCATACTTCCAAACACTTTCCAACAACTGTTCACGAGTCAGAACTTTCTTGCTTCCCATAAGAGTAGCCAAGAGGTCATACTCACGACGGGTCAGAGCAATCATCTCCTCGCCACGATAAACGGTATGATGTTCTACATCCATACGCAGATTGCGGTAAGATGTTGGAACCTTCATCTGACTACAGTGTTGATCGATAAAGTCCCGACCTCGGAAAATCGCTGAAATACGAGCTACCAAATTATCAATAATAACTGGCTTATAGATGTACGAAACGGCAAAGCGTTGGATTGTCTCAATCTGATCTTGCAATTCTTCGCGATGGTCCAAGACCATGATCACTGAGGCAGGTTTTGTCCGACTCAGCTTGTCTGCAAAATCCTGGGCTGTCATATCCCCCAGTTGAGCATTCAATAAAATCAAGTCATAGTCTGTCTGAAGAGCCATGGAGAGGGCTTTTTGCCCCTCCTCAACCTGATCAACTCGGTATTGCTCTTTTTGGAGTTCCAAACTTAAAAAATGAGCTAGATTTCGTTCTTTCTCAAGTAATAAAATCCGTTTCCCCATGGCAGACCTACTTATTTTTCGTCATACCAAGAGTAGTGGAATGTTCCTTCTTTGTCTTTACGTTGGTAAGTGTGGGCACCAAAGTAGTCACGTTGCGCTTGGATCAAGTTAGCTGGAAGGTCAGCTGAACGGTAGCTATCAAAGTAAGTGATAGCTGCTGAGAAAGTTGGCACTGGCACACCAGCTTGAACAGCAAGAGCTACGATATCACGTACTGCTTGTTGGTACTTAGCAGTAACATCCAAGAAGTACTCATCCAAAAGAAGGTTAGCAAGGTCTGCATCACGGTTGTAAGCATCTGTAATCTTTTGCAAGAAACGAGAACGGATGATACAGCCATCACGCCAGATAGATGCGATGTCTGCAAATGGCAAGTTCCAGTTGTTTTCTTTAGAAGCTACACGCAATTGAGCAAAACCTTGTGCGTATGAAATAATTTTTGAGAAGTAAAGGGCTTGACGGATTTTTTCAATCAACTCAGCCTTGTCTCCTTCAAATTTGAAAGCAGCTGGTTTTGGAAGAACCTTGCTAGCATGCACGCGTTCTTCTTTGTAAGTAGAGATGTAACGTGCAAATACTGACTCAGTGATGAGTGACAATGGCACACCAAGGTCAAGAGATGATTGGCTAGTCCATTTACCAGTTCCCTTGTTACCTGCAGCATCAAGGATATAGTCTACGATTGGTCCATCTTGACCTTCATCGTCTTTACGGCTCAAGATATCAGCTGTGATTTCGATCAAGTAGCTGTCCAATTCACCCTTGTTCCACTCAGTAAAGATTTCAGCCATATCTTCTGCAGAAAGGCCTAGCAAGTGTTGCATCAAGTCATAGCTTTCTGCAATCAATTGCATATCACCATACTCGATACCGTTGTGAACCATTTTCACATAGTGACCAGCTCCATCAGGACCGATGTAAGTCACACATGGTTTACCATCTTCTGGTGCTTTAGCTGAGATTTCTTCAAGAACATCCGAAACCAATTCGTAGGCCTCTTTTTGTCCACCAGGCATGATAGAAGGACCTTCAAGGGCACCTTTTTCACCACCAGAAACTCCAGTACCGATAAAGTTGATACCTGAGTTTGCCAATTCTTCATTACGACGGATGGTATCTTTGTAGAAAGTGTTTCCTCCGTCAATCAAGATATCACCCTTGTCAAGGTGCGGAAGAAGGGCTTGGATAGTAGCATCTGTACCAGGTCCAGCTTGAACCATCAGCATGATACGACGAGGTTTTTCGATTGAGTTTACAAAACTTTCAACGTCATAGCTTGGTACAAAGTTCTTTTCAGGATGGCAAGCAATCACATCTTCCGTTTTTTCTTTACTACGGTTGTAGATAGCAACTGTGTAACCACGAGATTCAATATTAAGGGCAAGGTTACGACCCATTACGGCCATACCTACAACACCAAAGTTAGCTTTTGTCATTTGACACTCCTCTTGTTTCATTTGTTTTATTTTATCATTTTTACTTTTGAAAAGAAAGAATTTTGTAACGACTGCTTAGTAGTCCAAGTCATCCGCATGACCAGCGCCATTTCCGACAAAATATCCTGTCTTACAGTTAAGGGTAAAGAGATAGGTTCCATCTGGCTTATAGAGGTTGTAATAACCATTGCCGTTAACGATATTGACACGTTCAAGGATATATTGGTCTCCAGTGATATAGCCACGTGAACGTGAAGTTGCTAGAATTTGTTCCAAAACACCATCCGCAAAATCCCAGGCAGAGTTATTACTATCATCAATAGCAGACTGATTATAGGCAACACGACTGGCACTTCTTTGAACAGCAACCCCTGCACTCGAGAGACCCATATTAACTTCACCGCGACTACTTCTAGTCTCATTTGAACTACTTGGTTTTGCCTCACTTGTCGTATTGGAGCTTGCTTGACTCGTGCTAGAGCTTGAACTTGAGCTGGAAGCACTGGTTTGTTGGCTCTTGCCAAGACTAATGGCCTTATCCAAGAGTTTGTCTAGTTCTGTGTTGCCTGTCTTAATTTCTGTAAATTTAGCGTCTGCTTTGGCTTTCGCATTGGTATCCAAGACACCGTCAGTGATTGCTGGGCTTTCAAAGAGGGCATTAACATCTTGAATGGCCTTGATTTGAGTTGCTAGGCTATCATATCTTGACTTAGCTAGTGTATAATCACGGCTACCTTCTAACTTATCTAGTAAGGTTTTCAGTTGGCTCAATTTATCAAACTGGCTATTTTTCAGAGCTGTCTTATTAGCATCCGTATAGAAAGTATCATAGAGATCATTGAAGTCTTTCAAAGCCGTTTGTGTTCCTTGATCATCCGAAGAAGCTGCTTGAGAAGACTGGATTTCTTGGTTTGAACGAGACACTTGACGGTAGACATAATATGTTCCAGCAAGCACAAGGATTGCAGCTACTACAGAAGCAATGATGATGACACCTTTCTTCTTAGAGCCTGTTTCAGGTTCTGTTTGAGCCGAACGTGATAGAGGTGTATAGGTCTCCTCATCTCGTTCCTCATTTATTTCCTTGGGCTCTGTTTCTGTTAAAACGAGTGACTCTATTTCTGCATTTTCTTCATCTTGAAGTGGTGGAACAAACTGAGTAGTCTCTTCATTTTCTATCTCTTCAATAGATTCCTCAGCAACCACGTCTGAATCGTCTACCTGATCAGAAGATTCACTTGATTCACGAACTTCTTGAATCATTTCCTCTAGATTTTGAGTAGAAGCTAGCTCTTCTTTTTTAAACTGACGAGTTTCAAACTTGTCAGCTTCGATTTCTTCACGGTGTTGTTTGATGTATTTGTCTAAGATACTATCCTCAGGCAATACTCCTGCCTCGACCTCTTCATTCTTACGAATGACTTGACCAACAGTCAAGTCTTTTGCTTCGTCAAAGTCGAATTGTGGTTCTTGATGTCCTTTTTTATGACGATCACGTCTTTTCTTACTCATGAGTTCACCTTTCTATTTTACCTCTTGGCGTTTGACACGCTGACCAAAGTATTGATACAAATCCACTTTTAAGGTCCCGTTATAGAGTTTTCGCTTTTTATCAGCTGAACTTCCGTACTTGCTTTCAAAAGCTTCGTCACTCGTCAGGATAAACTTACTCCACGTTTTCAGTGGTGCAAAGACCTGTCCCATCTCAGCATAGAGTTTGGTAACTCCTGCATCATCAGACAAGCGTTCCCCATATGGTGGATTGGAAATGACAACGCCATTAATCTTGTCTGTGCGCAAGTCCTGTACCCGCATTTGCTTAAAGGTGATATCACCTGCGACGCCTGCTGCTTGAGCATTTGCCTTGGCAATCTCCACCATGCGAGCATCAATATCACAGCCCATAATGTCCAGCTCAAGTTCACGATCCATTTTCTTAGCCGCCTCTGTGCGAACTTCCTGGATTAACCGATCGCTGACCCAGTTCCATTCCTCAAAAGCAAAGGAACGGCGAAGTCCTGGTGCCATTTTTCTGGCAATCATAGCCGCCTCGATACAGAAAGTTCCTGAACCACAGGTCGGATCAATCAAGGGCTTGTCTGGATACCAGTTAGAGAGTTGTAAAATGGCCGCTGCCATATTTTCCTTGATGGGTGCTCCACCCTTTTCCGTACGATAACCACGTTTAAAAAGGCTAGAACCTGTCGTGTCAATCATGACAGTTGCCACATCTTTCAGGATAGATACCTCAATCTTAAACTCGGGACCAGTTTCCATCAAGGGAACTCCTTCTGGACGGGCATAGTGTTTTTGTAATTTCTTCACAACAGCCTTCTTAGAAATAGCCTGAACACTGGGCTCGTTGTGGAGTTTAGACTTCACACATTTTGCCTTTGATATCGGGAAACGTGCTCCTAGCGGGAGATAGTTTTCCCAATCTAGAGCAAAAACACCTTGAAAAAGCTCTTCAAAAGTCTTAGCAGGAAAACTTCCGACTACAATCTTGATGCGATCCGCTGCACGAAGCCAAAGATTGGTTTCGATGATGGCTTTCGCATCTCCTTGAAAACGAACACGGCCGTTTTCAACCTGGCAATCATAACCAAGGTCTCGCACCTCACGTCCAACGACAGCCTCAAGACCCGCTGCAGCAGTAGCGATTAAATTAAATTCTTTTTTCATTTTCAGTCTTATAAGACCTTTCTATATGTCCGCTTTAAAAAATGAGGTTGAGAAAGTTTTCTCAGCCCCAACCTATATGCAATTTTCTATAAGCCATGTTTTGTTCCAGAAGTGACTAGGACCACTTCCTTCGATAATCATCTGTCTACCGCTAACAGCCTACAGCTGAAAGTAGTCAGAGTACTACGTTCGTTTCCGTGTACTCCATGCCCCGACCAAAATTTGGGTTGCTAGCTTGAGGGGTTTACCGCGTTCCACTCTCTCTGTTTCCAGAGAGACTCCGTCACTGTGGCACTTTCAAGCCTACTCTGGCCTATCCGAGGACTTAGCCATTTCAACTGCCGTAACGATTTCTCGTCCCTAGGCTTATGGTTTCGCCTAGCACAAACACTACAGGCATCACAGCCTGTGCTAGCATGGACTTTCCTCATGAAAAGAAATTCTCCTCACGCGATTATCCAAAAATTGCACTTTTCAAATAAGCTCTTATAAATCAGAGTTATCCAAAATTTGTTTACCAAATACTTCTTTCTCAAGACGATTTAGTCGTTTCAAAATATCAAAATTCGTCATAGAAGTTGTAGCCGTCATTTCAAGTGGTTCTGCTTGAACCGGTGCAGATTCAGGTTTGCGAGACAATTCTTCCTTCAACTCTGCAATTTCTTGACGGAGAGACTTGACTAAGGCAGCATAAGTTTCGTAGTCCTTGATGACATCGTCCAAAAATTCATCAACTTCAACCTTACTATATCCACGGACTTCACGTCCAAACTCTTGCTCAAAAATATCTTTTGCTGAAAAAATAATACTTGCCATCTCTCTCTCCATTCTCGGTTTCTAATAGTATTATTATATAAAAAAAGGCAAACAAAAATCAAGGTCAAAGGCTTACTTTTCAGAAAAATTTTCTGCTACTTCGTTTAATTCCTCAAATGTTAATCTTTTTGTAATATAGTTGTCTTTCTTTTTCATCAGTTCGTAAAAATACTTCAGTTTTGTTTCATTTTCTTCATCATAAAAAAGATAGGCACCATCTGTATTTTCAAGTAAGAAAAGTTGATAGTCTCGTAATTGACTCTTGTGTTCATAGTTCGGATAGGCGTATTTTACAAAATCAACTTGTTTAAATTCACTAAGTTTAACCTGATTTCCCTCATTCCAGTTTTCCCCATGAGTCTCAAAATCAAAGATAGTCGCCAGTTGAAATCCATAGTCTGCTTTCATGTCTTTTGCTACCTGAAGCGCCCAGTACTCAAAGCCCAAAGTCCCTGTAAAGACAAGCCAGGTCACCCCATCCTCTGCTAGACCTTCCAGGTCTCTCCGAATGGCTGTTTTGATAATATCAACGCGAATATCCTTGTCATTAAAGAGACCAAGGTCCAAGGCAGAATACCCTAAAATCAAGGCTGATGTCATTTTTAACCCTTTCTTTGTAAATTTATGATATAATAGAGTGATGTTATTGTACCAATAAGGAGAATTATGGTCAACTATCCACATAAAATTTCATCTCAAAAGAGACAAGCACCCCTGTCACAAACTAAAAATTTCGCAAATCGGGGAATGTCTTTTGAAAAGATGATTAATGCTACGAACGACTACTATTTGTCGCATGGGTTAGCTGTTATTCACAAGAAACCGACTCCCATCCAAATAGTACGTGTCGACTATCCCCAACGAAGTCGAGCCAAGATCGTTGAAGCCTACTTTAGACAAGCCTCAACTACTGACTATTCAGGGGTTTATGATGGATACTACATCGACTTTGAAGCAAAGGAAACCAGGCAAAAACATGCGATTCCGATGAAGAATTTTCATCTTCATCAGATCCAGCATATGGAACAAGTCCTTGCCCAGCAAGGAATCTGCTTTGTACTCCTTCACTTTTCTTCTCGACAAGAAACTTATTTGTTGCCGGCACTTGACTTGATCCGTTTCTATCATCAAGATAAGGGACAGAAGTCAATGCCACTTGGATATATTCGAGAAAATGGATATAGGATCGAGCCTGGTGCCTTCCCTCAAATTCCCTACCTCGACATTGTCAAAGAACATTTACTAGGTGGTAAAACAAGATGAACAAACAAACTTTTCTGCGAATAGCTAAGTATGTCAGTATCAGTCTCTTAACTGTATTTATCGCAGCTGTAATGCTTGGTGGAAGCCTCTTCCTCTACTATGTTAGCAAGGCTCCCGAACTTTCTGAAAGTAAACTAGTCGCTACAACGTCAAGTAAGATCTACGATAGCAATGACGAGCTTATCGCTGATCTTGGCTCGGAACGTCGGGTCAATGCCCAAGCAAACGAAATACCGACCGATTTGGTCAACGCTATTGTTTCGATTGAGGACCATCGCTTCTTTAATCACCGAGGAATTGACACGATCCGTATTCTAGGTGCTACCCTCCGAAACCTTCGTGGTGGTGGAGGTCTGCAAGGAGCTTCAACCTTGACGCAGCAGTTGATTAAGTTAACTTATTTCTCTACTTCAACTTCTGATCAAACCCTTTCTCGTAAGGCCCAGGAAGCATGGCTCGCCGTTCAGCTAGAACAAAAAGCGACTAAACAAGAGATCTTGACCTACTACATCAACAAGGTTTACATGTCAAACGGTAACTACGGAATGCAGACTGCTGCCCAAAGTTACTATGGCAAGGACCTCAAAGATCTAAGCATTCCTCAATTGGCTCTCCTTGCTGGTATGCCTCAGGCTCCAAACCAGTATGATCCATACTCGCATCCAGAAGCTGCTCAAGAACGTCGTAATCTCGTCCTCTCTGAGATGAAGGGGCAAGGTTACATTTCAGCTGAGCAATATGAAAAAGCGATTAATACTCCAATTACAGACGGACTCCAAAGTCTAAAATCGGCTAATAGTTATCCTCCATACATGGACAACTATCTCAAAGAGGTGATCGATCAAGTCGAACAAGAAACAGGCTACAATCTCTTAACGACTGGTATGGATGTCTACACCAACGTTGATCCTAAAGTTCAACAACATCTCTGGGATATCTACAATACCGACGAGTATGTCAACTATCCAGATGATGAAATGCAAGTAGCTTCAACGATTGTGGATGTGACAAACGGGAAAGTCATTGCTCAGTTAGGTTCTCGTCATCAAGCAAGTAATGTTTCATTCGGTACCAACCAGGCCGTTGAAACCAATCGTGACTGGGGTTCTAGTATGAAACCAATCACTGACTATGCTCCCGCTTTAGAATATGGAGTCTATGACTCTACTGCGTCTATTGTACATGATGTTCCTTATAACTATCCTGGCACTGATACTCCACTCTACAACTGGGATCATGTCTACTTTGGAAACATTACAATCCAGTATGCTCTTCAACAATCACGAAATGTCACAGCCGTTGAGACTTTGAATAAGGTCGGTCTAGATAGAGCTAAAACCTTCCTTAATGGTCTTGGTATCGACTATCCAAGCATGCATTATGCAAACGCCATTTCAAGTAATACAACAGAATCTAACAAACAATACGGTGCAAGCAGTGAAAAAATGGCTGCTGCCTACGCTGCTTTTGCTAATGGTGGTATTTACCATAAACCAATGTATATCAATAAAATAGTCTTCAGTGATGGTAGTGAAAAAGAATTTTCTGATGCCGGTACACGAGCTATGAAAGAGACTACAGCCTATATGATGACCGAAATGATGAAAACAGTCATAGTTTATGGTATCGGACGTGGTGCCTACCTACCATGGCTTCCACAAGCTGGTAAGACTGGTACTTCTAACTATACTGATGAAGAAATCGAAAAATATGTCAAAAACACTGGTTACGTAGCTCCAGATGAATCGTTTGTAGGATATACTTCTAAGTATTCTATGGCTGTATGGACTGGATACTCAAACCGTTTTACTCCAATAGTTGGAGATGGTTTCCTAGTTTCTGCCAAGGTTTATCGCTCAATGATATCGTATTTATCAGAAGATGAGCAACCTGAAGATTGGACGATGCCAGATGGCCTCTATCGAAGTGGTGAGTTTGTCTTTAAAAACGGTGCTCGTTCTGCATGGACTGCCCCTGCTCCGCAACAAGCCCCAACACCTGAAAGTTCGAGCTCGACATCAGAAAGTTCAACTTCACAGTCAAGCTCAACTACTCCAAGCACGAATAATAGTGCAAACAATAATACCAATAACCAGCAACCAAATACAACGCCTGGTCAACAAAACCAGAACCAAAATCAGAATCCTCAACCAGCACAACCATAACATTTATCACCCAGAAAAATCTGGGTGATTTTTTCATAGCACTATTGCATCTATCTGCTTAACAAAAGCCTGAGAAGACATCTTCTCAGGCTTTTTCTGTACTATAAACCTCATTGGGAAAGATAGGAAACGGATTTCGTAATCTTGTTAAGAGGTTTTACGAAATACTAGTCTTTCTTTGTTTTTGCTACAAAGAGAGCAGATAGGGCTAGGCTAACACCTGCTAGGAAGAGGGCTGTGTCAGATTGACTCTCACCTGTTGCTGGCAAGCTCTGTTTTGCTGTTTCTTGTCTAGCAATTTCTTGTTTATGATCTGGAGTCTTACCTTGATCAGAAACTAGAGTGCTAAGTTTAAACTCAGGTTTTTCTACTGTTGGAGCTGCTTGGTCGCCTACTGTCGATAATGGACCTGTGTATTCTGGAAGCTCATGTACCAGTGCCATAACAGCATTGACACCGCCATTGAACTCAGGTTTCTCTACTGTTGGAGCAGTTTGGTCTCCTACTGTCGCTACTGGGCCTGTGTACTCTGGAAGTTCATGTACTAGGGCTTCAACTGCATTGACACCGCCCTTGAACTCAGGTTTCTCTACTGTCGGAGCAGCTTGGTCTCCTACTGTCGCTACTGGGCCTGTGTACTCTGGAAGTTCATGTACTAGGGCTTCAACTGCATTGACACCACCTGTGAATTCAGGAACCTCAAGAACGGGTGCTGGTTCTTCACCCTTGCTTGATTGGAGCGGTTCTTCTGTTAATTCTTGATGGAAGCTTGCCAATTCATAAAACTCAGCCTTGCCACCTTCCCAGACTAATTTGACGTCTAGAAGAGAGCCACCATTTCGGATAGCGAAGGTTTGGAGACTAGATGTAATGGCACCGAGGTCTGTCCAACTGTCTTGACCATCCTTGAGTGTTCTAGCAAGAATACGTGCTTTCGCGCCTTCAGGAAGGCTTGAAATGAGACGAAGATGGTTGGCATTAGTTGGTTCAGACAAGTGATAAACCATTTCTCCCTTATCTTGTTCTGCTTTGTAGCTAGTCAACACTTTTCCGTCTACGAGATTAGTATAGAAGTTCCCTCGGCTTTCGCCACCGTTTCCTTCTACAGTTGGATCATTAATTGGTTTGACAAATTCGCCATCATTGATCACCAATTCTGTAAATCCTACAAAACGAGCATCATAGTCTGCTGTATAGAGGACACGGAGATAGTTGGCTTTGACTGGTGTCGTCAATTCACTTTCGATGTAGCGATTTCCTGGCATCTTAGAATCATGTGTCCAACCATCTGTCAATGAATCATCGTGTGTGCTATTGGCCACACCATCTCCTACTGTAACGACATCAGTCCAAGTTTTACCGTCTTGGCTGACTTGGATTTTACCATCACGAAGATAGTTTTGAGTTCCGTCTTGGATGTAAGCTCTAATCTTCTTGATAGTGCGTTCGCTGCCAAGTTTCAAGGTCACATGACCATCTTTACGAGCATAGTCTGAAAACTCAACGAAGTTGTTATAAACACCATCAAATAATTGATCTAGGTTGTTTAGTTTACGAACATCATTGCTTCCGTATGTTGGATGAATGCCCATAGTTGTAGATTCTAGTTTGGTTGGTTGCACTTCTTTAGTCGTCACAAGGAGAGAAGTTGCTGTAATAGCTTGCTCCTGATCTGTTTTGTTGACCAGACGCACATAACGTACTAAGTGGCTTGCTGCAGATCTATCAGTCAACTGGCTAGCTGGCAGCCATTCTTGAGCATTTGCAGAGTACTCAAGGCTAAGAGCTGGGTTGGCTTGGCCTTGGAGCTGGATGCTCTTGACCTGATGGATACGGTCGAGTTTCATACCTAGATAGCTATTTGCAGGAAGTTTGGTTCCAGCTGGAATTTGAAGCTCATAATGTCCCAAACTATCCACTACCGGCGTTTCCTTCAAGGCATCGACGTTGGTGTCCGTCAACTCACTGTTTCCAGAGCGTGTCTCAACAGAGAAGTCTTGGATACGCCACCAGAGGTCGAGAGCCTTAGTATTGCGTACTCGGATGTAGCGAGCATTGATTGCTCTAGTCACTTCCTTGGTTTGCTCACCTGACAAGCGATCGAGTTCCTGCCAAGTAGTACCGTCTGTAGAATACTCAAGCACACCTGCTGCAAGTTTATCACCCGTTCCTTGGCGAAGTCGTACTTTAGTGACTGACTTGACTTCACCGAGGTCCAGTTGTGCCCAGGCATCTACTGGTGTCGTATTGCTACCGTCAGCATTTGCCATCATGGCTTCTGTATTGTCTTTACCATCAGTGATTTGACGGGCTGAGGTATTTAGTTTGTAAACTAAGTTTGAACTTAGACTAACTGTCGTTGCTTGTTGGCTACGAGCTTTTTCAACTGGACGGTTAACTGCAATTTCCTGAACTGCAAACCAGGTATTTTCACGATCTGCTGTCGCAATCATACGAACTGCCTTAGCCTTGATATTGAGATTCTCAAACTTAAGAAGGGATTCATTTCCGACATAGCTTGGCTCTTTCAAAGTTACCCAGTTATCATTTTCATCTTGATACTGCACTTCTGCCTTACTAAAGGTATCACGTGGATTTGCCTGCGTTCCCATTGCAAAGGTCAAGGTTTGGATCGCTACCGGCTTGTTGAACTTCATACCAATATAATCACCTGTCTTGATGCTGTTTGGTGATTTAATAATCGCATGAGTTGCCAAGTCGCCATCCGTTACTTCTGCCAAACCACCTTCTACACCTGTTCGATTGGTGATAAAGGTGCTGATGATTTGGTCTGGGTGCAAGACTTTTTGAACTTCAGACGCTAGAACTTCTTTCAGGGATAGGATAAATGGACGAATATGTTGAACACCCAATTCAGCTTTTTCCATATGGTCTACATAATGGAAGGTGTGAGTTTGAGACTGTTCGTACAATTTCAAACCTTTATAGTAGCTATCCCAAAGTTTGGCTGCATCATTTGTAGCCATAGCCTCTGTTCCTGTTAGGAAGGCATCAAGGGCATTCATTTGGTCGATTGCATTATCCAACCAATAGTGGATCTGTGCAACCATTTTTTTATCACCTGATGCTTTATAAAGTTCAGCCGCTTCTTTAATCTTGGCAAATTCTGCACGCAAAGTTGCACGTTCTGCAGTTACATCCTGACCCGCTTTGAGCTTGGTCATGAAGTCTGTTAATTTTGGAGCCAATTCAACTGATTCTTCTAGTTTAACGACACGACCATCCATGTTTTGGTTGATCATATGCTTACCGAGTTCGCGGAAGGCTGCTGACACCTTGCTATCTTCAAAATGACCATTTTCAACAAAGTTGAAGGCAATGTCATTGAGTTTCTTAGCTTCTTCTTCTGATTTCCACTGTTTCCATGTATACTGAGCTCCAGCGAAGAGGGCAATCTTAGATGGTTCAGACTGTTGCATTGGGTTCAACATGATACCGGATAGCAAGCTTGGATCTACATTCGGATGAAGGAATTTCTCACCACCACCTAGAATCAAGTGTTGTTTAGAGTTATCTGTTACAGGCCAGTTAATCCAAAGTGAAACTGGGCGATAGGTCTTGCCTCCTGCGGATAGATTGTTCTTGAGAGTTGAAAGGAAGCTTTCAGAGACTTCACCCCAAATCTTACCACCCGTCAAAGTCATAGAGGTTGAACTTGGGAGATTTTCATTGAGGGATTTCAACTCATCCTCACGTCCATTACCCCAATACTGGCCAGGAACAAAGATCATTTCTTTACGAAGACCGCTGTAAGTTCCCTGCATTTCAGTCAACCACTTGGTCATATCTTGCATCAAGCGGTTGTAGCTATTGTAGCCTCCGACTGGGCTTGGAGCATCATCTGCAAGGATACCAAATTCGCGGACACCCACTTTCATCAACTGGGTAAATTTGGCCTTGATGGTTGCCAAATCTTCTTGGTAATGCACTTCATTGCCAAAGCGGATGCGGTTGTTCATGAATGGATGGATAGTCCAGACATAGCGAGTTTTACTTTGATTTCCGACACGAGCAAGTTCACGGATTTCAGCTAGTTTTTCTTCTGGATAGAGTTCACGCCATTTCTTGTTGTGGTATGGATCATCTTTTGGTGCAAAGAAGTATTGGTTCAATTTCAAATCGCCACCATAACGCATGAGCTCTGCACGATCGGCATTAGACCATGGATTTCCATAGTAACCTTCGATGAAACCACGGTTCTTGAGCTCTGCGTAATCTTCTACTGTCACATTGCGAAGGACTGGCACTTGGCTTTCCTTGAGCATGTGTTTCAAGGTTGTTAAACCATAGAAGACCGCATCAGTGTCTTTTCCGACGATGGAAATCGAATTATCCTTGATGCTCAAGACATAGGCGTCAATCTTGTCAAAGAGACCTGCTGAAACATTGGACAAGTTTTGCTCTGCTTGTGAGCCTTGTCCATGCACCCCAAGATAGATATTGGTTGCGCCAGCGATTGCTGCCTTACCAGTTGTATAAGATACTTGATTGTCCTGCAAGACACTCTTCAAGCGATTGCGAGTATAGATATCGAGTTGATCGCCCATGACCAGATTGACTTGCTTGCGAAGGGCTGTGACTCCTTCTCCATAAGTCACTTTTTGTGGCGTTGGGAAGACCTTGTACTCTTTCTTGAGATAGTCTGCGCTCTTGCTGGCAGCTGCAATGCTGTCTTCGCTAGCTGGTTTACTTGCAGTAAATTGATCTGCCAATTCAACTGTTCCATCACCTGTTTGCTCTACTTTTGGTTTTTCTGGTGTAGTTGGTTTTTCTGGTTGACTTGGTGCAGGCGTTTCTTGCTCTTCTTTAACAGGTTTCAATAGATGAACTTCAGCTGCACTTGCAAAACCACCAACGCCTTCCAATACTTTCAACTCAATCTTGTTGGTATGCACCGCCGTAAAGTTGACTGTTTTTTCTTGGGCGTTGTTGTCCCAGCTTCCTTCTGAAACCTTGACCATTTGGCCATCTTTTTGTGCGTAGATTTCGTAGCGCGTCACGACACCATTTCCACCACCTGGACGTGGGAGATACGTCAAGCCATTGACTTTTTCTGCTTCTTTCAAGGTCATAGTAAGGGTGTATGGCCCAGTGTCACCAGTCCACTTAGTATGCCAGAAGGTATTTGGATCATTGTCAAAGGCCTTTTCAACAGCGCCTTCAGTCGCGTTTCCTGGAAGTTGCTGACTGCTTGCGGTTGCCGTAATCTTATCATTTGAAATCAAGCGAGGATTTACAAATGGTTTGTCTGACAACTCTGCACTATGCAAGATTCCTTTGAAACCACCGATGCTTTCAAGCGGTAGTACCAAGCTATTGTGGGCAAAGCGAGGGTGGGCTGGATTTGCGATACGCTCAATCTTTTCACCATCCACATAGACTTCTGTAGATTGTGGTTTGGTCACGATAGAGATTTGATAACGTTTGTTCTTTTCAAGTTTTTTATTGAATTGGATATGGAACTGTTCAAATTGATAAGCAAGATAGCCATCTTTATCAGCTAGATAGATACGGTTGTCCCCACTTGTTGAGAAGGTTTGTTCACCATCACCAGTGACAGTCACATCAAACTTCAAGACATGACTTGGACCAACATCACCTGCTAAGCCTTCGATGCTGCTATCTTTCTCAAAAGCCAATCCCTGCTCGCTTGCCTTCACCTTCTTGCTTGCATAGTTCTTTACTGTTTCAGAATTGATGGTAAACAAGTCGCTTTGATCAATCTCTTTATCAGGATTTGACTGTGGCGCATAAGGGCTCGTTGGTAGGGTGCGTTCTGCAAAGGTCGCAGCTGCACGGTCAGATCCCCAAGTGCGCTCCGCAGTAGTTTGCATGCTCTTGAAGAAGCGTTTAAAGATATCATAAGAGGTCAAACCTGTCTCATGAAGGTCGATATTGTCATTCCAAACTGCGTGCCCACCACCAAGAATACTTGGATGAGAAGCTGGTAGTAGTGGACCTCCACCTGTTCTAAAATCATTCGGTGTCCAGCTATTGTACTGACGTTCGTAGTTAGCATAGTCCCCGTAGGCTGCTTGACTATTGCTTCCACTTGGTACACTATAGGTCGGTACATCCGTGATATTGATAATCTTAGCTCCCTGAGCAATGGCTTCATTTGGTCGTTGCCATCCGATACTCCAGATATCAACTTCTACTCCGTTCCAATCAACAGGAGTGTTTCCACGTTTCGCACTGAGCGAGCCCCAGATACGAGGGGTATAACCTTTTCCTTTAATGTATTTGATAAGGTCATTGACATAGCGACGATAACTTTCTCTGCTGCCATAGTATTCATCCGTTCCAATATGAACAGTGGATACCCCATGAAGTGGTGCATCTGGACCATCGAGGAGTTTGTCATAAACTGATTTGACAAATTTAAGAGTTTCTTCGTACTTGTTATCCAAGTCTAGCATAGCTACGCGCTCAACATTGTGCTTGCCTGCATAATCGCTCAAACTACCTTGATACATGAGGTCTGGACGGACTTTGACAAATGATAGAGCGTGACCTGGTGTGTCAATTTCTGGCACTAGATTGATATGCAAGGCCTTGGCAAGTTTAATCAGATTTTGCATTTCTTCCTTGGTATAATGCTCATCTGATGTCAATTTTTGACCATTCTTACCGACAATGTCTGTCTCCACACGGAAACCAGTCTTGGCATGTTCAAGTACATACTTGAGTTGTTCTTCTGGACTCAAATTCTTACCTGCCAGGTGTTCCTTAAGGAAGATATAGTTATCGTTGAGGTGCAACTGCAAGTCGTTCATCTTGTAGTAGGCCATGTTGAGCATGATGTCTACAAGGGTGTCATATGGGATAAATTTACGACCTGTATCCAGCATAAAGCCACGATGACTGAAGCTTGGGAAATCACGGATTTCGCCATTTTGTAGGTCTGTTTCTCCCATTTGAAGAAGAGTACGAGTAGCGTAGAAGGCTCCTGTGTTCGTTGCGGCTTCGATGGTAATCACATCATTTTGGATAGTGATGCCATAGCCTTCCTTGCCATAACCTTTGTTTTCAACCTTTTTAAACTCGATTCGTTTTTGAGCCTGTTTGTCACCTGTTGCTAGTTCCAATCCACGGCTTGCAAGGTCTGACTGGTAAAAGCTTGCAGCTTGATCAAAGCCAGAATCTCCTGTCGCAAGGACTGTATCTGAAGTGATAGAAGATTGACCTTCTTTTCCATACCATTGTTGAACAGCTGGCGCTACTTTTGGTTTCACACCCACACCCTCGTCCTGATGTAGACCCTTGATGACTACTTCAAACTCTTTGGTAAAGGTATGACTGTCTCTGATTTGTTGGACCATGACCTTGACACGTTGATCTGTCAAAGGTTTATAGATGTGATTTTGAAGGTCAATTACACCTTGTTTGTTGCTTCCGATGAGACTGACTTTCCCTGGTAAAGTTGGCAAGACAAGAGACTGTCCGTCTTCTGCTACTGATAGTTCTGTTACTTGGCGGATATCCGTTACCTTACTGTGGTCCGGAACGTTAGAATAAGCTCGAATTTCTTGGATTCCAACGTTTCTCCAACCCATTGTGCCCGCTTGATAGTCGTTAATTTCTAACTTAAGATATTTAGCTTGAATACTTTCAGCTAGGTCAACTTTCTCATCTAAAACAGGTTCTCCAGTCTTGGTATGAGCGAGTTTCCATTGTTTTTCTCCATTAGCGCCCACGTCTTCTTGACCTGCATAGTAGAGACTCCAAGATTTGATATTAGGGTCATTTTGCCCATTACGAAGACGACGATCCCAGTCAATTTCTACATGTTTGATCAAGGTAGTCTTTGGCAGAGTTAATTCAAAAGTTGGTTTTGGTACATCTTTGTCTGTAGCCCAACGAGTATTGTCATCTCCATCGATAGCTTTATCCGCAGTAAAGTTGGTACCAGTCTCATGGTTGCTCGCCTGAGCAGTAGCACCTTCGAGATGGTTGACATCTTCTCTATCTTCAATTTGCTTTTCAGCTGGTTTTGCTGCTGGCGTAGCAGTTTCAGCTGGTTTATTGTCTGCCTTTGGTGTTTCAACCGGTTTCGGCGTTTCTGCTGGCTTGGGACTTGTAGGACTTGTCTCTGGTTTTGCCTCTTCACTTGATGTAGGATTGCTTCCTTCGTCAGTCGCTGGAGTTTCTTCATGACTTGCTTCTGTTGCAGCTTCTGCATCCGCCTTTTTAAGCGCATCGGCTAAATCATCGGGTAACTTATCAAGCGCTTGAACATGGGTGATGCTTCCCTCTGTCTCTGAAGGTGTTGCTGTTTCTGCCGCCTGAACCATATTGGCGCCAAAGATGCTAGCACCAATCATAACGGAGGCTGCACCGATTGCAAATTTTCTTATACTATAGTGACAGCGTTTCTCAAAAAAATGTCTATCCATCTTTCTCCTATTCCTTTCATCCGCATACATGAGTAAGCGGTATCATTTCTCCTTTGAAAAAGGAGAGAACCAAGAGGTCCTCTCCGGCTGTTTGTTCCTTTTTGATTCGAGTTGCTTTGAACTGCTGAAATCAAATCTCATTAATCTTCTTTACGTTTTGTCGCAAGGACCGCAGCAGATAAAGCGATGCTCACGCTTGCTAAGAAGAGGGCTACTTCTGAGCTGTGCTCCCCTGTAGCAGGTAGTTTTTCTTCATCTTTAGCTCCCGGAGTTTTGGTATCAGCTACTGGACTTGGAGTGAGCGGGTACTCAGGTTTTTCAACAGTTGGAGCTGCTTGATCTCCAGTTGTAGCCAATACACCTGTGTAGGCTGGTTTCTCGTTTACCAAGGCTTGGACCGCATTGACGCCACCCTTAAACTCAGGGACTTCATTTGCAGCCGCTAGGACCGCATTGGCTCCACCTTTGTATTCTGGTAATTCGTGAACCAAGGCTTCAACCGCATTAACGCCGCCCTTGAACTCAGGGACTTCATGTACAGCTGCTTCTGTTGCATTGACGCCGCCTTTGAACTCAGGTACATCAAGAACTGGTGGTTGTTCTTCTCCCTTGCTACTTGTTGGAGCATCTGGTTTCGTAGCAGAATCTTTTAATTGATTGAGATAGTCTGCGAAGTAGGCCACCATTCTTTCCGTCAAGAGATGGTTATCCGTCGCATATTTCATGCTTGCCTGAACGCTAGCTACTTCCTCTTGATTGTCTTTGTCTGTTAATTTCTGCGCCTTAGCCAAAGCTGCTTCATATTCAGACATGTCAAGCGGTGTTTCTGCTACTTGTGGACGGGTAAAGATGAGTTCCGCTGCAGATTGGTATTTATCGCCACCATCTCCGTAAGTCTTGGTACCTGTAAGGACAATTTTCTTAGCCTTGATTGTCTTGCCAAAGTCAATGTCTTTTGGTTTGTTATTATTTGGCCAATCTGTTACGTTAAAGGTATGTTCCTTACCAGACTCATCTGTGACAACCAGTTTCACATCTCGCAAGTTTCCATTTGAATCAGAGGCACGTGGAACATAGCGAAGTCCAGTGATTCCAGTTGGTTCTTTCAAGACCATGGTTGCAGGCTTGCCTACATCTCCTCCATTCCAAGATGTATGCCATAGACTAGACACATTACCATCAAAGGCATTCTCAAGACCTTCACCTGGTTGAGCTGGCGCATCCAAACTTTCAAAGTCTTCTGCTACCAAGGCTGTCTTCTTCTGAACTAAAGCATTCTTCAAAGCTTCAATCTTGGCAATCTCTGCACGCGCTTCTTCCACGCTAATGTCATCATCTGCCTGACTGAGGTTAAAGACCGCCTCTTTCAAAGCATCCATAGACTCTTTCGTATAGTTGCTCATGGTAACCGTTGGCAAGTAGTTCTTCAGAGCATTTTCTGTCAGCATCTTACCTGTTAGGGTAATTTCTTCGATTTGAAGATTATCCATCATGAAGTCGTTATAACCACGGAAGTTGGCATTTCCGCCAGCATCTCCATGAGTATTGCTTGCGTTTCCAGTTGAGTAGATACCTACCCAAGTATCGCCTGTTTCTGCACCTGTCACGAGGAAGGTTACTTTCTTGGCTTTCTTAGAATCTGTCCAAGTGTTTGGCAATTCATGCATTTCCAAGTTGCTTGCTTGACTACCACGACGACCTGACTGGAATTCTCCCTTACCGACTACAAAGGCATAGGTATTGTCTGATCCTGCTTCGTATTCAAAGGTTACACGGTAAGTCTTACCTGCCTCAAAGCGGAAGTTTTGCGGAATAGTTTGGTAAACCAAGTTACGACGGCTCACCAGTCCATTGGTCTTGAGTGACCAATTTCCATCGATAACATCATCAACTTTCTTACCGTTCCAACCACGTTGTGTATATGGATCATGTTTTTCAGACAAGTGAGTGCGGTTGTCTTCGACACCTTCGACACCACCCACTACAAATGGGAAGATTCCTTGAGCTACATTTTCAAAGTCTTGTTTGAAGGTGCCTTTACCTGTATCATGGTTTTCTCCGTACATGCTTGAATTGTTTTCAAAGGTACGAATTTCATCAAAGTAAGTTGCCTCATCACCAGCTTCACGACTCAAAGTAAGAGTAACATTTGAGACGTCAGATCCAGTTGTAAAGAAGGCGTACATGTTTTGGAAGTAACTTGTATTGTCAACTGTAGCATTGTCACGACGTGTATTGTGAGCATAAGCCTTAACATAGTTGAGAGCGAGAGACTTATTGGTATAAGTAGTCACTTCTTTTTCACCGGTATTCACAGTGATACTTGCCTTGGCATTACTACGGTTATCGACACCGACATAAACGGCATACTTGGTATTTGGTTTCAAGCCAGTCAGTTTCTGAGTAAGACTGACCTTGCTCTTATTGCCTTGGATACGAAGCATTTCATTTGCGCCTTGTGATTTGACAATTTCTGCCTTAGAAGCATCACCAGAAATGGTCCAGTGTTTCAAGGTTCCACTGTTAAATCCTTGGTCATAGATATGCATGCCTTCGCTCCATGACATTTCAGGATTGGTTTGTTTTGAACGGTAAAGAACGTATGGTTGATTTGCTAGAAGGTCTAGGGTAATCTTGCCATCTTTTACAGTTAGTTCTTGCTCTTCTGTCTTACCTTGGTCAGTTAGCTTGTAAAGGTAAACCTTGCTATTTGCCCAATCGCTCGGAAGTGTCCAAGTTGTTGCACCGGCCTGCGTATTGAAGTAGTACATTTTTTCCTTATCAGTAGGAAGTTTCTTACCATTTGCATCCCAGTTCCAAGGAGTCAAGTAAGCTGAACCATCTTGGATGACACGTCCATTGAGCGTTACTGTACGTTCGCGGTATTGCGGGCTATTGACATCATTTGACTTACGAGTCACAACAACCTTGTTACCTGCAGCATCGACTAGCTCAACCTTCATTTCTGGAGTCCATTTATAGGTGCTGCCGTTATCAGACATGGTAACTGGTGTACCATTTTCCCATTTACTTACAGTGAAGTGTTGGAAGTACTTAGTCATGACATCATGGGCAAATAAGTTGGTTACATAGCCATTGTAGTCGCTTCTTCCTTGCCAGCCTTCAAAGTCTTTCATGCTGTAGCCACCTAGAAGTGGGTAGTTGGCTGCACCACCGTAACTTCTGTAGTCCCCAACCCAAGAATCTTTTTGGTGGTTGCGGATAAAGCGGGTGATAGCACTGTTGATACCTTTATTAGTGTAGCCACCATAGGTCAAGTCAGCTGCCCAGTGTTGGAAGGTAGAGTCGTATTCACCACCATGGCCCCACTCAATCGCAAAACGCCAGCCTTGTTTGTTGATTTCTTTAGCAAGAACGTGGGTAGCCCAGGCACCGTTATCACCTGATTGACCATTGCCCCATACGTCCACATAGATAAAGTCGAGACCTTCACCAAGTTTTTTCTTTAAGTCTTCCCAGCGAGCCAAGCGTCCATGCGCCAAGTCATAAGCAGCATCGATGTTGATACCTTGGTCTAACCAGTTCCAACCATAGCTGTAGCTTCCATCTGGATTCTTACGAAGAATATTTTCATTAAAGTATTTAGACTCAGGATAAGTCTCAGAAGCGTTCACGTGGATACCTAGATGAGCTCCATATTTCTTCGCTTTTTCAATCAAGGTCTTGAAGTCTTCGACACCACCAATACGTTTACCAATATCAGCATAGTTCAAGTGTCCAGAGTCATGACCTTCACTACCATATCCTTTAAGGAGAACACCTTGCCCAAGACCATCTGTGTGGAGATTGATTTTCTTGATACCATCCAAGGTCATAAGGAATGGGTTTTGTGCTTGAGAACCAAAGTTCATCGCGATACGGTAAGCAGTGATATCCTTGACTTTTTCCCAGCCTTGAGGGTTGTTCATGATGCTACGATAAGCAATGGCACCATCTTGCCAGTCGACTTTGTTGTCAGCATTGGCATCTTCAGTGATAACAACCTTGGCACTTGGAAGTTCCTTCGTGTATTCTGGGAAAACAATGCCCTTATAAGCTTTTTCCCATTGCCATTCAGAACTTTGGATTCCCACATAGTTTGTATTTCCAACAGTTTGTTTGAATGCTGTCAAACGAGTCCAGTCATTCGAACCACCACCGTAGCTGTTTTGAGAGTTACTCCAAACACCTGCAGCAAGCTTATCTGTAGAAACAAAACCATACATATAGCCCTTAGCCAAATCTTTCATTGGATTGGTTACAGCAATATGTTCATCTCCACTGATATGAGTGTTGTTTGACATGGTTGCCCCGTCAAACTTAGCTCCAGTTTGGTCGCTCGAAACTGACACAAGTGAGTTTCCTAAGAAATTGATAGAGGAGAGAAGTTTTCTTTCATCATCAATCTTCTGACCTGGAGTAACTTGATTGTGGTTGACAATCTTGGTCACATCAAAATGTAATTGATTGTCCACAACTTGCAAGCGTACTGTCATATCTGCATTGATGAAATTCTTCTCGTCACGAAGTTTCATCAAATACTCTGCTGTTGTCTCATTGATTTTCTTATAAGTGACTTCAGGTGTAATTTCGCGATTGTTTACCAAGATTTTCTTAAGTTGTTGAACTTGTCCTGGCAAAGTATGTCCATTCAAGGTGTATTCCTTGACACGAGGAAAGGCTTGGTCAATCACTGCCTTGAGGACCTTAGACTGGATCGTATCATAAGTCACCTTGCTATCATCAACGGCAGGACCTGTTTCTTTCTGGGCAGGAGTATCATCTGCTTTTACACCTTCTTGATTGTCTGTTTTAACGCTAACAACCGTACGGTCATTGCTATAAGTTCCTGCCTTGAGAAGGATCTTCTTCTCATTTTTAAGATTCTCATTAACAGCAGCTGGCAAAGTAACTGTATCAAAAAGTTTTACATCATTATTTGTTGCATTCAGCTGACCGTCTGATTTTAAACTAATAGTCAGATGATTCACTGATCCATTTACTGGAGCTGCAACACGACCGCCCTGATACCATGTGCTGTTACCTGGAGTTTTGTATTCCCAGAACCAGCCACCTTGGTCATATCCAACAAAAACATTGTTCTTGGTATCTTTAAATTTCAAGAAGACACCAAAGCGTGATTTGCCCTTTTCAGAATCATCTTTGAAGGTTAAATCAACTGTCGCATTTCCATTAGCGTCAACTGTCAATCCTTGTTTTTCAAACAAGGCTGGTTTATCACCATTGTCGTTCTGTGCAGTTGAAGACAATTGATTGTAGCGAACACCCTTTTCTTCACGAATAGTGACGGTTCCTTGTTGCTCTTTATTCGCTACTGTTTGCCATTCAGGAGTTACTGTCTTAGGTGTTTCAGGTTTCGCAGCTGCAGGTTTATTCTCTTTTGGTTTTTCTTCAGCCGGTTTTTCTTTCTCTTCCAAGTCTGCTGGTTTCACACTTGAAATTCCCTTCATGTGGTCTTGGATCCATTTTAGTTGAGCTGGTGAGAAGAGAATGCCTCCGCTCCGTTTTCCAACTACACCATTTTGGTGAACACCGACTAGTTTGCCTTCTGTATCAAAGATACCGCCACCACTAGCGCCCGGTTTTCCTCCTTGGTAACCAATCCCTTGGACACCTTCTCCGTATGGTTCCGCAAAATCAACTGTAGTATTGACAATCGGATTCAATTTTCCTTCTGGATAACCAAAGACATGGAGTTTATCTCCAATTTTCTTAACAACTGGCTTTTTAGTTACTTCAACAGGCGTATTTTCGAGAACTGTACGCAATCTCACTAGGGCCAAATCATTTTTGAAGCCTTTCAGGTAGCCTTCACGATCCCAATGAATAATATCTTTCTTGCTAAACTTGACATCTGGCAATCCTGGATATGAGATGCTATAGATATCTCCATCCCCTTGGTCATTATCCACAACCTTACGGATATTGCCGTCTTGGCTATCCTTGATAAAGTTGTGAGAAACCGTCAAGACAAGGTCTTTAGCAACGACAATACCGCTACCTTCTCCTGATGGCGTCTTGATCTTAACAGTCGCGCCATAGTTTAATTCCCCATTGGTAGTCTTAGCCACATCTTCTGGGACGAGCTTGCCAGTATCTTGGGCCAATTGATCCTTGTTAACTTCGCGCCCATTGTCTTCAGCTTTCTCCAACTTATCTTCTAATTCTTTTGGCAGATTGCTTGGCTTTTCAGACTTTTCTTTTTCTTGAGCCAACAACTCTTCTTCTGTTTGTGGGCCTTCAGTAGTCTCAGCTGAACCAGGATTCTGAGCGGCAGCTTCCTTGTCAAAATCGTGCCCCTCATCACTAGCCTTCTTATCCAAATCAGCTAGTTCACTCGGCAAATTATCTGTTGAACCAACTCTTGCTTGATCTGCTAAGACTGGAGCAGCAGCAAAGAAAGTCGCCCCAATCATTACCGAAGCTACTCCAAGCGTAAACTTACGAATACTGAACTTACAGCGTTTTTCAAAAAATCGTTTATCCATGAACTCCTAAATCCTTTCATTTTCCAGTAAGCGTTTACATTTCTTTTTTAAAAAATACTCCTTTCTCTGAAAGTGCAATGCTTAACCCTGATAAATAAAAAATAATTGTGCTTTTAATATAACAAATAATAGCTAAGAAAGCAATAGGAAACAAGTAAAATTAAGGAAAATTTTCTCTATTCTGACAAAAATAGGCTCCAAATTTAGAATCTTTCTTTACAAATGTAAAAAAGGATTCAGCATTCAAGAGAAATACTAAATCCTTTCTTATATTTTGCAACAGTTATTTCACATGTTTTGCGAGATCTTCTTGGGCCTTTTTATTCGACTCTTCTTTTTCTTTCATCCATTTATCTTGAGCTTTTTGATATTCTTCTGCTGTTACAGGTTTATCTTGTACATCTAGGTATTTATACAATAGGGCTTCGCTTGTACCCTTGTTACCAGAGTATGCAAACGGAAGCGTAAATGGTACCATCTTAGACAACATTGGACGACCAGTTTTAGAAGTTGTTGGGATGATCAAGGCACTATCGGTCAACCAAGCTTGGGCAGCAGCATATTTCTCATAACGTTTTGAAACGTCATTCACTTCTTCACCAGCTTTCACAACCATTTTTTCGTAGTCTTCCAAACCAACTTGCTTAGCTGCAGCGTTGTTTGTTCCAGAGTCAAATCCTAGGTAAGTCTTTGTATTTTCTCCGACAGATGGCTTGATGATATCAAGGTAAGTAGATGGGTCTGCGAAGTCTGGAGACCAGCCCACGTTATCTGAGATATCCCAGTCTTCTCCAGCTGCAGTTTCAGCAAAGTAAGTGATATTCAAGACATCATCTTTTTGAAGTTGTTGGATATCGACAACGACGTTCTCTGACCCTAGAGTAGCTTCAAGCGATTGTTTGAAGGATTGAACACGTTGAACTTTTGTTGTATTTGTTTGGTCTACTGGCATATCCAAGTGGATTGGGAATTTCACACCTTCTGCTTGAAGAGCTGTCTTAGCTTTGGCAAATTCTGCTTTGGCCTTATCTGCGTTATAGAGTCCATCTTGGGCATCAGCTAAATTTACATCCTTCCACTCGTCTCCATAAGTCACCAATTTTTCTTTGACCAACTCACCAAAGTTTTTGCCATCTGCTTGAACAAATGTAGGTGGGACAAACAAGTTACGAAGCAGTTTAGTCGCACCACTTGCACCGTTTACTTGAGAGGCATAGGCGGTTCTATCAAAACCAAAGGCAAGAGCTTGACGGAAATCTTTGTTTAGAAGAGCTTTCTTGGTTGATGTTTTTTCTTCATCCGTTGTCTTAGAAGTATACTTATAAGACTGGCGATCAATATTAGTACCTACTAAATAAGTAGTAGAATCTTGTTGTGTGTAAACAATATTGTCTTTAAATGCTTTTTCAGTCTCTGGGTAGCTAGCGCTTGTTGGGAAGAGACGCGCCATTGTAAAGCTGCCATCTTTGAAAGCTTCAGTTGGCTTATTAGTATCTTGACCATCCCAGAAGGATAATTTCACTTTATCAAGATGAACATTGTCTTTGTCCCAATAGTTTGGATTCTTTTCGAACTCGACTGACGATTTGGCTACGATTGATTTGAGTAAGAATGGTCCATTGTAGAGAATACTGCTTGGGTCTGTACCTTTAGCAAAGTCATCCCCTTTAGAGTTCAAAAATTCTTCATTAACAGGAGCCAGAACACCCATTGTTGTCTTAGAATTCCAGAAACTTTCTGGCTTGTTCAAGGTGTACTGAATTGTTTGATCATCAAGAGCCTTAATACCAACTTGTGAGAAATCTTTAATTTCACCTTTCACATAAGCATCCAAGCCTTTGATTGATTCCTGAACAAGATAAAGACCATCAGATTTTTTATCAGCAGCATATTTAAGCCCTGTTACAAAGTCTTGAGCTTTGACTTCTGCGTATTCCTCACCTTCAGAGGTATACCATTTTGCATCCTTACGAAGCGTATATGTGTAAGTCAAGCCGTCCTTAGATACAGACCAATCCTCAGCCATAGATGGCACAAAGTTACCATAGCGGTCATTTTCAAGCAATCCATCAATCACATTACTAGTAATGTCAGCAGTTGCTGCCTTACCAGTTGTCAAATAGTTGAGGTTGTCAGGGTCTGTTTCATAGATATATGAGAATGTCTTCTCTCCTTTAGCGCTCGAACCTGATCCAGAGCATGCAGCTAAAGTAGTAGCCGTCAATAAGGTTACACCTGCAAGAGCAAATAGTTTTGAACTTTTCATCATTTTCTCCTTTAAAACTTTCTATCTATTATAGAACCTTTTCAGAAAGATGTCAACAGAATTTTCAGAATTTTTGAATGATTTTAGCATTTTCTGAAAAATGCCCTGTTGTAAAATGAAGTGCAACAAAAAAGACATGTTCATCTGATATACTAGAGTTGCGAAAAACAGTATAAAGGAAGATGAACATGTCCACTAATTATTCTACCACAAATCAATCATACAAGCACTTATCTGAAGCTGAGCGAGGGGAAATTGAAGCTTATTTAAGCGTAGGACTCAAACCTTGCTGAGATTGCTCATAGACTAGGGAGAAATCGCTCTACTATTACTCGTGAAATTAATCGTGGTTCCATAACACAAGTGAAAAAAGTAAATGGGCAGAAGGTCTATTACCAACACTATTATGCAGATGCTGCCCATAACCGTTATCGTCATGCTAGAGAAGCCAGCTATTATCTGAAACTGGATCGTGTATCGGACGACTTTCTGACAAAATTTACAGAAGCAATGAGAGAGAAACCAAGGGTGCATAGCGTGGATACCTTTGTTCATACCTATAGACTTCAACATATAGATGCGGTTGCTCCTTCAACCAAGACGCTCTATAACTATATCCATCAAGGTTTATTAGAGATTAAGGTTATTGATTTACCAAGAGCAGTGCGGATCCGTAAGAAATTTACCAAGCGCCCCTCTACCACGAAACATCTAGGAAAGTCAATTGAAGAACGACCAGAAGAAATCAATAATCGTTCCGTTTTGGAGATTGGGAAATCGATTCTGTTCTGGGTGGAAAGACAATAGGAGAACCTTCTATTCTGACCTTGGTAGAACGTCAAACACGCTATGCCGTCACCAAGAAACTCGTCGAAAAGAAAGCAGAGTATGACAATCAAGCAGTCTTAGAGTGTATGAAACTTTATCCCATTAAGTCCATAACTGCAGATAATGGAAAAGAATTTTCATCATTGAGTAAGATAGAGGGATTAGATGTATATTTTGAACATGCCTATTCATCTTATGAACGAGGTACAAATGAGAATTTCAATGGACTACTAAGAGAGTTCATTCCGAAGGGGTGTTCGTTAAAAGAACTAAATCAGAATCTTTTAGAGGACTATACAAAGGCTATCAATGAAAGACCTAGACGAATTCATGACTATCAGTCCGCAAAAAAGCTATTTGAGCTAACTCAAACGGCTTGAAAGATACTCACTTAATCAGAAGGACAACTTTGTTGCACTTGACTTGACAATTAGGGTACTTATAATTTTTTGCATACTTTTCCTTTTCATTTTTCCGAAAATATTTAATCTTCTAGGAATAATCAAAAAGAAAGTTCACCAGAACCTTCTTTTCGATTATATAATATTCTACATTGTACACAAATCATAATCATGACGAAATCTAATTTGATCTCAACTAATAATCCGTTTTGCATTTTTTCAACTATTATTTATTTTCATCTGATTTGTTTCACAAATTGAAATAGCTTTCCTAAACCATAGCATATTAGAAAAACAAAAATCGTCCCAAATTTAAGAATGTAAGTATTAGAAATTAACACTGTAAATATCAAAATAACAAACTGGTGCGTTATGTAAATAAAAGTGGTGTATTTTTCTCCAATTTCATTCAGTATTCCAATGTCAATAGCATTAGGTTTTTTTATTGCAAATAACATCAACATTATTACAGCAAGTATTGAACTTATATAAAGTTCAAAAGAATTACCTAAACTGTGATACTCAAAAAATACTAGCATTGGATATATAATCATTCCCAAGATTAATAATTTATTTATCACTCGACAATTAATAATCCTCTTTTTTATCTGTGCCAAGAAATTCCCTATTCCAAAGAACGGTATTCCCATAAATAAAAAATTTCTGTAAAAAATTGAATCATTAATCATGAATTCAATAATAAAAGCAAGTAGCAAAAGTATAGCAATCACTTGTTTCCTAAACAGCAATCTCTTGTTAGAAAAATAAAGGTAAATATAGATATATAGTATAGCATATAGATACCAAAGTGGTGTAGCCAGAGAACCTATTAAATCTGATATTCTATTAAAAAATATAAACCTTATGATATTCGTAAAACTAAAAGTCTGAAAAGGAAATTGCAAATTATTTTCTTTCCATAATGTATAGATAAAAATAGCTGCATAAAAAAATGTACTTATTAATGTTAATCTAAATATTTTTTTTATTCTTTGCTGTATTTTAGACTTTGAAATATTATATGAATAAAAACCAGA
Source organism: Streptococcus sp. ST14 (assembly GCF_046098195.1). NCBI lineage: Bacteria > Bacillati > Bacillota > Bacilli > Lactobacillales > Streptococcaceae > Streptococcus > Streptococcus sp. ST14. Next base: position 13,454 of record NZ_JBJUSF010000001.1, on the reverse strand, counting down.
AATCAAAAAAAACATTGGTACTGCAAATCGTGCAATTATCTGATAAACAGCTCCAATTTTTCCTGGTAGCCATATATGTATAGCAACCACACTAAAACAGGCTAATGTTTTAATAGCATGTAAAGTGGTATTATCCATTACTTTATTCTCTTTAGTCTCCATCTTCCTCCACCTAAAAATGCAAAACTCTAGACTCAATGTGCTCTCTATAATAAATTATTAAAAATATAAATGCAACATTTTCACTCTATATTTAGTCTGCTAAATTCTCTTTAATTTTAGTTGTTGAAATTTCTTTCGTTCTGGGCAAATAGACTACTTCAACGCCTTCTTCTTTTAGATAATCAAATTTACCTTTCCAATCATCGCCCATTACAAAAGTATCAATATGATACTCTTTTACATCTGATTTTTTTTGTTCCCAACTAGTTTCAGGTATTACTAGATCTACATATCGTATTGCCTCAACTAAATTTTTTCTATGTTCATAATTAAAATAACAAATTTTATTTTTTTCTTTTAAATTGAACTCATCACTTGAAACAACTACAATTAAATAATCGCCTAATTGCTTTGCTCTTTTTAACAAATTAATATGCCCATAATGGAGCAAATCAAAAGTCCCATAAGTAATTACTCTTTTCATATCCTATTCCTCTTATCTAACTTTCGTTTTTAGTTTCTTTATAATTGATTCACTATCCACTCTGCACACTTCCTTGCAGCATCTCCATCATCAAATCGTCTGTTCTTTAATTTATAATCATCGATACATTCATGATAATCCATTTTTGAAAATCTAGAAATTTGTTCAACTAATTCAAGATTTGTATAACATTTAATAAATGGAAGATTGTTGAAATTTGGATTTAGTGGTCTTAATTTTGTATACTCCTCATAATCTGGCATATACAAAAATATAGTTCTATTTAACAACATAAAATCTATCGGTGCTGATGAATAGTCTGAAATCATAATATCAGCTGCAAACATCAAATCCTGCGGATCCGGATAATCTGTCACATTAATTAATCTTTCATCATCATTTTTAAAAAATGTATTATCAACATTTGGATGAAAACGAATCAACACTCTAACTTCTTTATTATAGAATTTTTGAAACGAACTGATTACCTTATCATAATCGAGATTATACGCTTTTGTTGATCCATTATCCCTAAAAGTAGGCATATATAAAACGACTAGTTCATCTAAAGAGATATTATATCTAGCTCTGACGATTTGATTTGTGTGACTTATTTTCTCACTATAAAAGAAATCATCATTTCTTGGTAAACCATATTCCAAAATTTCAACATTGTCATCTAGCCAAAATGATTTTTTAAACTGTTCTGTTTGCAATTGGCAACTAGAAATGATTCCATCAGATATCCTACCATCGTATTTCGCCATTACAAGATAGGATTTTGAAAGTGTTGATTCTACATCCTTTTCGACTAATTTAACGCCATCAGATCCATGCCACGTCTGTAAGTAGATTTGCTTTTTTCTTTTCCAAGGACGATCGGAATTTCTGATATTATCGACCCAAATTTTAGCTGTACTCCACTCCAAAAAAGCTCTCCAACTTCCATATCGTACCTTTCTAACCCCATCAGGCACAGAAGTACTCATATCCTTTGTTAACCAAACTATATCAAGATTCTTATCCTGCTTTAATAGTTCATCAGCAATATACTTTGGATTGTCCCCATATCCTCGACCACCAAAGTTATCAAATACTAGCTTTCTTTTATTTAAAGGTAGCCAACTAAATGGGTAAAACATTAATCTTTTTAATAATAATTTATAATATCTTTTCATATCCAATCTTTCGTTTGATCTTTTCCCTCAATAACTTAAAATGTAAGTTTCTTGACATTAAAATATAGCTACAACTGAAAGCAACATATACGAATCCGCCCAAAGCTATGAGTAAAATAAGACTCACTATATTATAGGGTAAATGAGTTTTGAGCACTATAATAACCAGGTACATAATCAGACCAAATAGGTAGAATATCAAACCGTTTTTCAAATATCTTTTTAAATTTAAGTCTCTTCTAACTGACCAAAACTGCATTCCAGACAACACAAATTCTGCCAATACTGTACTAACTGTTGCTCCCATAGCACCAAAAGGTTTTATAAAAAAACAGTTTAACACTAGATTAACAACCGCTCCCGCGATTAGAGACACTACATAATCTTTATCTTTAGCTCTAGGAATCAAATACTGAGTTCTAATGATATTTCCTAAAACAGAAAAGACAAAAGCCGGAGACATAGCAGCAATCAATCTTCCTGATTCAAGAAACTCTTCTCCCCAAAATATAATGGAAAAAATATCAGATACCGATATTAGTCCAAACATCAATACACTAGAAATAATCATCACGTATAAAATTGTTACCTCTATGTAGTATTTACTCTTTTCTTCTTGTCCTTCTGCTAGTAAATAGGAAGTTCTCGGCAACATAACAGCCCCTAAGGCCGCAATCAAAGCTTTAGGAATTTCAATAATTCTACCTGCATTGTCATAAAATCCAACCTGCTTTACGTCAACCATTAAACCAAGCATATATTTATCCATATTAGTAAAAATACTAATGGCTAGTACAGGAATAAAAAGAATTAAAATTGGCTTGATATGAGGTAATAATTCCTTTAATTGAATCTTTTTCCAAGACAATACTCCTTTTAATTGTCCCCATAGTAAAAGTTGACCAACTAAAGTTACTGACCCATTTATAAATGTATACTTCCATAGATCTGTACTTTGACGTACACATAAAAAAATTAAAAATAATCCTAAAAGTTTAACTAATGTGTTCCTAAAAACGATTTGTTTAAAATTTTCTAATCCATAGAAAAACCAAGTAATATCAACAGCATTTGATAACAATAAAAAGAGTTGTAATATTGCAATAACCTTGTAATGTACTGCCCCAAAATATAGATAAGCAATATAAGTTATAGTTACCAGAATAGACATTATTAACTGGATAGAATAGATACTCCAAAATGTTTTTGATAGAATATCTTCTCCTTCTCGCTTAACAGTCGCAATTGTTCTATTCCCGTAATTTGCAATCCCCAGGAGCATAAACATCATAAAGTAAAGTGCAACTGACATCGTAAAAGAATGAATACCTAGATTTTCAGCACCTAATACTCGTGATAAATAGGGAGAAGTTATTAAAGGAACAGCAATACCAATCAACTGATATCCCATATTATAAGCTAAATTTTTACTGATCTTATTACTCATTTGTCCCAACTTTCGAAGAAATTATAAACTTATAAAAGGTATCCACACCACTAGAATAATCGAGGTGATGGTTTAATTTATGAAACACTGATATATTTTTTATTTGTTCCCATCGTTTTTCCGAAAATTGATTATTTAGCTCAAAGTGAAGTGTGTGAGGAGAATGATTATTAAAGGTAGGGACAGCAATCCATTCTGCTGGATAATGTTCCGTAGCAATTGTAAAGAATATGTGAAATAAAAAATAATTACATAAACTATTATTTCTCTTCCAATACTCCCAGAGAAGTTTTCTCGTATACAGTAATATAGGATGGTTACTAAATGACGAAATTAACCAACTTGATGCAACAACGGCTTGGGAATCCTTCCGAGATAAATCTAACGATTTATATACAAAAAGGGGTAATTCAAGATTTGTAAAATCTCCTCCGGTATTCAACACAGTTGCATCCACCCATAATCCACCATGACGACATAGAAGTTCTACCCGAAGAATATCAGAATAGTGAGCACGAGAAATCCAGCCCTTTTTATATTTATCAATGATATAATCTGGGATATCTGTATAATCACTAATATTTTCTTCTGTTAGTACTATAATCTCTCTTCCAGGAAAATATGTTCTCATTGATTGAATACATGTTCTAATTAACTCTGGAGCGCTTTCTTCACCTTGAAACCAACAAATCCAAACTTTATTCGAAATGTTCATATCATTTTTCTGTTCACTTTCAGTCAACGAAATATGGCTAAATTGTCGCTTCATTTTTCTATAAGCAATATCAATATCTTGTTGAAAAGCTATATTTTGATTACTGATAACATATATCGGAAACATTCTATGAATTTTATTTTTCAATTTACTAAAAAAAGAGCGATTGTTAATAGAAGCTAAAATTTTTTCCAGCATTATTTCTCCTCACACCCTACATTACTTTTGATTTTACATAAGCTGCTAAACGAATATTTATATATCCTAAAATATTCTGTACAATTAGCTTCTTATCGTCGTTCTGTGTATATTTAACAATTTTTCTAAACTGTTGTTGCAAGTATTTTAAAAAAGCTACATTCAAGACATTGTAATGACTAGCGGTTGTTGTAACAATCCAATTACAATACTGTTGACACGAACGTTGGTGTAAAAAGGAATTCTTTTTTTCTGCATAAAATTCAATACGCGATGTATGCATTTTATCCTTCATCTTTATTTTTTCTAAAGTCATATTACTTTGTACAATGCTTCCTTTTCGTTGAACGTATAAATATAACGGCTCCTCTACAATTGATACCCTTTTACACTCCCAAAACAGAGGATAGTTAAGAAATTCATCTTCATACAACATGCCTTTTTTAAATTTTAACTTTTCAAATAAAGTTGATCGATAAAGCTTATTCCAAGCAACAACATAACGATAACCATTTGACGTTAACACTTTCTCTAATACTTGTTGACCAGATAAACATATTTTATCATTATCTAGTATCTCATCTTTTATCTTTTCACCCGTTTCATCAACCAATGAAAAAGAACATATAGACACCTCTGAATTATTGTTTTTTAGAGAATGATACAACTTCCACACATAATCCTTAGATATATAATCATCGCTATCAATAAACGATACATATTGACCTCTTATATGTTCTATTCCAAAGTTTCGAGCATCTGATAAACCACCGTTTTCTTTATGAAACACTCTTATTCTAGAATCAATTTTAATAAACGAATCACAAATATTTCCACTATTGTCTGTACTTCCATCATCAACCAATAGTATCTCAATATTGTCATAAGTTTGATTCAAAATGCTTTCTACTGATTTTTTTAAATATTTTTCTACATTATAGACTGGGACGATAATGCTTACTAAATCTTCCATAAATGATTCATCCTTCAATATTTTAATCGCTTTTTCTTCCACCATTCTTTGAATGAGTAAAAAGAATAGATTAATAAGGGGATTTTAGACTTCAGCAAATAAAAAATAACCATCTCATTCAGATTTTTAGGCTTCTTTTCTTTACTCACTTTCTCATCTAAAAATGGTCTATATTTTTTTAATTGTTGTGCAATATTATCCCATTTTTCTTTTGAGGAATACGGAGAATCGAATTTAAATAAGTTATTTACATATAAACTAGCAAGGTAAAATCTAAAATCCATATGTTGCTTATAGTAGTTCTCCTCAATTTTAGGATAAACTTCTAATAATTGATTCCATAATTGATTCTGAATCAATAAGGAGTGTTCAATATTATTCACATAACGCTTAGATAATGACTTGGGATTAACATTTTGAACATTATAATACACACCATCAATTACTGCAATACTTCTTGAGACCATCAAGTATTGATAGACAAATGACATATCTTCCCCTAGTGACATCTCAGTCGAAAAAGTAATGTTATTTTCTTCAATCCTTCTACGAAGAAATAATTTAGCACAAACACTTCTCGGAAAAATATCCACAAAATGATTTCCTATTTCCTCTTTTGTTCGTGCAATAAATGAAGCTGACTTATTCTCGTTACCACCGTATTGAGTTGTGGCAGGCTCTTTATGCCAACAAGATAAAAGATCAATTTTATTTTTTTTAGCAAACTGATACATTTTATAAAGTATACCATCATCTAAAACATCATCTGAATCTAGGAAAAATACATACTCTCCACTTGCATGAGATAATCCCTTATTTCTAGCAGCAGATACCCCTTTATTAAGCTGATGAAAAATCTTAATTTTGGGATTAACATTGTACTGTTCTAAAATTTCTGCTGTAGAATCATTGGACCCATCATTCACCAGAATCACTTCAAGAGATTCTAAATTTTGCTTTAGGGCACTATCAACACAATTTTTTATTGTTTTTTCAGCATTGTATATTGGTATAACCACTGATACTTCAATTTTCATCTAAATCTCCTCTGATTGAATTAGTAGATTTATAAACAACATTACCTAATCCAAGAAAGAAAAATACAATATATGTAGACCTCGTAAATGTACTATTCCACACAACAATGCTCATCATCACTACAAAAGCTATTATTGATACAATCAGTCTTTCACATTGCATATCTTTATCTCTAGTAAAAGTTCCTCTTATAAATAATGATAACAAGAATAAATAAAGAAGGACTACGGAAATAAAACCACCATCTGCAAGCATTTTACCCAGTTCATAGATATAATTAACAGAGTATGACCCCAAACCTTTTCCAAATATGGCACTAACATAATCATGATAAAATAAGTTATCCCATAAAAAGGAAATAGTATTGGTTCGTCCCGCAAAGTCTGTTCGGTTTTCATAGGATAATGCCTTTGTAACATTAAAAAAAGTATACAAATTATCAGGCAAAACCATTTCAATAATTTTATAGGCAACCAAAAAAAGAAGAGATATTCCTACAGTTGTACTAATTATACGTGCCTTTCTAACTGTTTTTGATTTTTGAAATATAAAAATTAGGAAAATAGAGAATATAAAAATAACGAAAAAAATCTTTATTTCTGCCAATGCACATATTATACAGGAAATAGCAATCAATATTAACGACTTCATCGCTTTCCATTTGCCATATAGATAATAAACAATAGATAAAATACTTAAGGCTAAACAATAGAATCCTTGAATTCCATTTGCATAATTAGTGAAACCAAAAATACCATTGGTAAAATCAGGATGTAAATGTAATACTAAATGTTGGTATAAAACTAACAATAAATTAAATATCTGTGCAACGTAAGCAGTATCAATTAAAGATGAAAAAGTTCTGTCATCTAAATAACTGTTCGTCATGTAATAAACAAGAAATGCTCCTAGTATATATCTTATTCTTGCAACAAAATCATATACATTGAGATTTCCCCAACTAAAACTAATTAATAAAAATAGTATTAAGAAAATAAAAAAGACTATACTGACGTGAGGATTTTTAATTTTAATCTTACCCGAAGAATAGGAATCAAATATAACAAATAAAACCGATACCAATAGCAATAAATCTGGTATCGTAAACAATAGTGATGAAGGAAAATAGGAATATATTAACTCACTACATAACGAATATATGAATAGCAACTTGATACAAATATTTATAAACTTATTCGTCCTTAACATAGCTTGTCCCCATTAAATCGTCAATCATATCTATAAAGTTCTCCATAAATAGGTTATTATTAGTTTTCAAATCTGTACTTTGTTGTTCATTTATTTTTGAAATACATGCCATAAGATCACTTATATTCGTAATGACTGTTAAATTATAGATATTTAATACTTTCTCAACAAATTCCATCTGATGATCATTCACATGCTCGCCAAATTTTTCTTGTCTAGGTACTACAATCGGTCTCTTTCCCTTAGAAATCACTCCCATAAATGTTGCTGGACCACCATGTGTAATGACAATATCTGCTTCATCCATATATTGATTCATCTCATCATAAGAAATCAAAGCTTTCCATTGGCAGTGCACTGGTTCATAATCTGAAAAACCAGTCTGAATAATAACTTCATCCTGAATAAGTCCCTCACCTTTTAATCTATCAACCTCTTTAATAAGTCGATTAAACTGTTGCTCATGAGTACCTACTGTCACAAAAATCATTAGAAAATTCCTCCGAGATTGATTGCTTTCGGATATACTTTTTTCATTTCCTCCCACTGAACTACGAACTTATCTGTTACTGGATATACCAATTTCCCTGTTAAGGTTGGCGCATCAATACGGTCAAAAACTTCAATGTAGACTGTTTTAGCACCAAATAGTTTCCCTAGATAGAAGAAAGGAACTGCCACAGCAGCCCCTGATGAGATGATAACATCAGGGCGTTCCTTTCTCAAAATATTGAAAGCAAGAATCGTATTTTTAATAAGATTTTTCAAATTACGATTAGTAGGATAATGACAAGGATAAAATGTCTCATTTCCCAAGACACTTCTTGCATCCTCTTTATCAAAAGTAACCCAAAATCTTTCCTTATCTTTCCAGAAAGGTTTTAATAGATATAAATGAGTTAGATGACCTCCACTAGATCCAACTAAACATATTTTCATTTCCTATTTCGCTCCATCCTTCATCAATACAACCTTAACTGTCTTCAATAAAATTTCAATATCTTTCCAGATTGTCCAACCATCAATATAGGCCACATCTAATTTGACAACTTCATCGAAATTCTTGATCTCACTTCGTCCGCTGACCTGCCATAACCCTGTTATGCCAGGTTTAAAACTTAGGCGACGTTTTTGTTCTGGGGTATAGTGCTCATACTCGTCCACTGTTGGTGGTCGTGTACCTACCAAACTCATATCTCCCTTTAGAACATTGTAAAACTGTGGTAGCTCGTCCAAGCTAGTCTTCCTTATAAAATGACCAATTTTCGTAATACGTGGGTCATCATCGACCTTAAACATTCCACCCTGCATGGTATTTTGTTCCATGAGTTCTCTTTTTTTATCCTCAGCATCTACACACATAGAGCGAAACTTATAAAAAGTGAACTGGCGGCCATTTTTCCCAATACGCGTCTGAGCAAAAATAGCAGTGCCTCCATCCTTTCGAATCAAAGGAACCAGCACAACACTGACTAGACCACATAATATCAAACCTACCAGGGAACCGATAATATCAATAATCCGCTTAGCAATCACGTGGCTAGTCTTATAAAATGTTGTAGAAAAAGTCACAACGTTTAATCCTGCCATCTCACGAATTTGCTTGTTACGTGCCAAACTACGATCAAAAGCATTTAGATTGACTGTTACATCAATTCCCATCGTTTCAAACTGAGAGACAAGCTCTCCAATATTGTATTTTTCACTCGGAAGATTGATAAAGACCTCATCGACAACTTCATGAGTAGCAAAGTCTAAGATGTTCTCAGCAGGTACAACGGTTAAGGTTTGATGCTGAAAATCAGGCCGGTCTAAAACACTGACCGCCACCAAATTCCAAAAAATTTCTCCCGACTCTATCAGCCTATCGATGACTTTTTCGACCCTAGAGGTCGCTGTTATCAAGAATATCTTCTTACTCCCCTTGAGATTTGGAAAGATGCTTTTTCTATAGCGTTTAATGCATAGATTCAACAAATACAACAGAATAGAGTGTATTGTCAAAAAATAAATCATTCCTCGTCTAGAGATACTAAAACGATCTTCTAAGAAAAAATTCGAAATACTGATAGCTAAAGCAAAGAATACGATATACTTTGTAGTGTTGATAAACTCTGCTAAATAGCCTCTTTTAAAAAAATCATGCCCATAATCACTGATATAAAACACAAAAAAATGAAGAATGAACAAGATAATAACAGAAGTATTTACAATCTCTGTTTCCTTTACAAAACTAAGTAAATATGCTAATAAAATGACAAGAAAACTCTGGATTGCCGCCAAAGTAATCTTCAATCCCTTTTCTTCCATAATATCTTCCCTAAACTATTTATTATTTTTTGCCATAATTCCCATAGTTTCCATAAGCACCGTAGGAACCATATTTTTCAACAGATGTATTCAATTTATTGAGCACAATTCCTAAGAATGGTTTGCTTGTTTGTTCGAGCTGCCCTTTCGCCTTTTGAACATCTCTTCTATTAGCTTCACCTACTGCCGTTACCAAAACAGAAGCATCACATTTTTGAGTGACGATAGCTGCATCGATGACAACTCCGATTGGCGCTGTATCCACGATGATGTAATCAAAGTACTTACGCAAGGTATCAAGCATGGTTGCAAAATTTTCACTTTGTAGCAAGGCTGTTGGGTTTGGTGATATAGAACCCGCTTGAATAACAAACAAGTTTTCAACATTGGTATCACATAGCCCTTGTGATAGGTCTGTCGTCCCAGATAAGAACTCTGTTAGTCCAGTAATCTTCTCGCGTGATTTAAAAACACCTGACATGACAGAATTACGAATATCTGCATCGATTAACAGTGTCTTATAGCCCGCACGCGCAAAGGCCCAAGCAATATTTGTAGAAGCAGTTGACTTCCCTTCTCTCGGTTTCACAGACGTAATAGAAATTACTTTCAAGTTATTCCCACTCAATTGTATATTGGTACGAAGTGCATTGTAATACTCTTCAGCTTTTCTTGCCAAATCTAATTTTTTTTGTACAATCTCTAATGTTGGCATCTCTCTCTCCTATTTCAATTTATCCAAATTTGGAACTACTCCCAATAGCGCAATTTGCATCACATCTTCGATATCTTCTGGACGTTTTACTCGTGTATCCAAGAGCTCAACTAGGAGAACAGTGACAACCATTACAACTGCTCCAGCAAGAAAGCCGACCATGGTATTGCGACGGATATTTGGAGAAGATGGGGATGTTGCAGGACGCGCTTCTTCAAGTGTTGTCACATCTGAAACTCGCGTGACACTGATGATTTTTTGAGCAGCAACCTCTCTCAAAGAGTTAGCGATACGGCTCGCTTCCTCAGGTGCACGATCAGTAACAGAGATAGAAACAATACGCGTATCCACTGGAACTGTTACCTTAATTTTACCAGCTAGACCTTTTGGAGGGAGATCTAATTTCAAATCAGTCGCAACTTTTTCTAAAACGTCTTGCGAGAGAATGATTTCACGATAGTCTTTTACCAAGTATGATCCCGCTTGCAAGTCTTGGTTGGTCAAACCAGGCTTATCTCCCTGATTACGGTTGACCACATAAATGCGGGTAGTACTGGTAAACTCTGGTTTCACAATAAAACTATTGTAGGCAAATGCTACTGACCCTGTCACGAATGCTACCAAGACAATCAGCAATTTTCGTTTCCATAGAATTTTTAACAAGTGGAATACATCAATTTCCATAATATTCTTTTCTTTCATTTTTTCTCCTAAATTAGTTGATCCATTATGATTTTTCTTGGGTTCTCTTTAAAGAGTTCCTTGGCCTTGTTTTCACCGTATTTTTTGGCAATGATATCATAGGCTTCTTCCATATGAGGCGGTCTATGATCCAAGTTGTGCATATCACTAGCGATTACATGAACGAGGTCACGCTCTAAGAAATACTGAGCTCTCTTTTTCATGAATTTATAAGTTTCTCCGAAGAGTTTAGGTTTCAAGACATGAGAACTATTGACTTGAGTATAACATCCCATGTCAATCAGCTCTTGCACGCGCTTTTCATTGTTTTCTAAAGCATCATAGCGTTCAATGTGGGCAATGACAGGCGTAATACCCAGCATTAGAATATCACTCAGTCCCTTATGCATGTCTCGATAGGGTGTATTCATGCTAAATTCAATCAAGGCATAGCGACTATCGTTTAGCGTGGGGATTAATTTCTTTTCCAACTTCTCAACGACATCCGGAGTATAGTAGATTTCAGCCCCATAGGCAATGATTAGGTCATTAGCAACTTCCTTAGCCATTTCTCTTACCTTGAGAAAGTTGGTTGCGATCTTTTCTTCAGGAGTTTCAAACATTCCTTTTCGTCTATGCGATGTTGAAACGATAGTTCGCACTCCTTGACTATAGGCCTCTCTTAGAAGGTTTTTACTTTCCTCTATCGACTTTGGACCATCGTCCACATCAAAAACGATGTGCGAATGAATATCGATCATTCTACTTCCCCTCCATCACATCATTAATAGCAGCTTTGACAGATGCAAGGCTACTATCGTCAATTTCCATCATGTAGAGGTTACTATCTGGCATAGCGTAAGAAGGAAGATCCATACGACCAGTCCCCTTCAAGTCTTGAGAGTTGACTTTGTAATTTCCTCCACTCTCTAACTGAGTATTAACTAGATCCATCATTGTTTCCAAAGGCATATTGGTTTGAAGAGAATCTTGCAATCCTTTAATGATATTGTCATAGTTCTTCAAAGCCTCAGTTGATGTTAATTTCTGAATAATAGCTACAATAACCTTTTGTTGGTTTCGTCCACGGTCACGATCTCCATCTGCTAGAGAGTAGCGCTCACGAACAAATCCCAGAGCCTGCTCAGAATCTAAGTGGACATTTCCTACTGGATAGTACTTCCCATTAGTGTGTGCGGTAAATTCTTGATCATTATAAACATCAATCCCTCCTAAAAGGTCAATCAACTTCAAAAAAGAAGTGAAGTTCAAACGGACGTAGTAATTGATATCCACACCATATAGGTTTTCCAGGGTATGAATCGACGAGTCTACTCCATAAATCCCTGCATGGGTCAATTTATCCTTTTGATTGTTTCCTCCATCCGCAATTGGAACATAGGAATCACGAGGAGTTGTAGTCAGAAGGATTTTTTTGGTATCACGGTTCACCGTCATCAAAATATTTACATCTGAACGCGAAACTGAGCTGATTGGACCGTAGGTATCAATACCACTCACATAAATATTGAAAGCTTTATTCTTCGATACCTTAGGTGCAGCAACTTCTTTAATTAAATTTTTAGTGTATATTTTCTTGATTTTAGAAGCATAATCAGGATACTCCGCTTCAATAATATTTTCAAAGACACTATTTAAGACGATTGCTTTCGTTTCACCAGAAAGCAGACTCTTATAAGCTGCTAGATAAGAAGTCACATTCTCAACTGTCAAGTCCTTATTTTGGCTGGTCTTAATATCTGCTAACAACTTTTGAATATTGTCATTGTCTGTCTCTGTTGGTCCCGTAACCGTATCCAGTTGGGTCACATTATTGATCTCACTATCTTTCAAAACGACCACACTAATCGAATACTCTGAGTAATTTGACGTCGAATTGATATGATTGGTAAAACCGACAAACTGTTGCAAAGCATAGAGAGAAAATGAACTAACTAAGATGGCAAGCGTCAAAAAGAAGACCGTAAACTTCTCAGCTTTTTTATAAACAATCAGCAGTAGTCCTACTAAAGCAGCTAATAAAACGAGAACTGCAGAAATAATATTCAGGTATCTAAAAGCTAAAATGTTGTGTCTAAAAATCAAGAACAGCAAAAAACCACCCAACAATAGATAAATGGTTAATAAGACTATGTTAATATTTCGTTTCATGTTGCCAGAACGAGTTCTCTTTGAACGTCTATTCATGTTAATCCCCTATACGTTAATAATTAGGATTATTATATCACAATTATGAAAGAAATTCAAGTCAAGTCCAGACTCCTGTGTAAAATGCTATACAATGTTTTTACCATTTCTACTTATCAAAATTGATGTATTTTCT